>NZ_JBSFMS010000145.1:0-17801 GCF_053599675.1 Streptomyces sp. NPDC000880
GCGGCCTGATCAGCCTGGGCCTGCTCACCTGGGTCTTCAACCCCGCCTTCGGCCTCGCCCTGGTGCTGCCCTGGCCAGACTGACCGACGACTGGCTGAACGCGCTGTTCACCACCGCCTGCCTGGAGGCCGGGGTGCGGGGCGCGGCGCTCGTCGCCGTCGGCGGCTACGGGCGCGGCGAACTCTCCCCGCGCAGCGACCTCGATCTGCTCCTGCTGCACGACGGGCGGGCGGACGCGGGCGACCTCGCTGCCCTCGCGGACCGGATCTGGTACCCGGTGTGGGATCTGGGGCTCGCACTCGACCACTCCGTACGCACTCCCGGCGAAGCCCGCAAGACCGCGGGCGAAGACCTCAAGGTGCAGCTCGGCCTGCTGGACGCGCGCCACGTCGCGGGCGATCTGGGTCTGGTGGCCGGGCTGCGCACCGCTGTGCTGGCCGACTGGCGTAACCAGGCACCCAAGCGGCTGCCCGAGCTGGACGAGCTCTGCCGTGAACGGGCCGAGCGCCAGGGCGAGTTGCAGTTCCTCCTGGAGCCGGACCTGAAAGAGGCGCGCGGCGGGCTGAGGGACGCCACCGCACTGCGCGCCGTCGCCGCCTCCTGGCTCGCCGACGCGCCCCGCGAAGGGCTTACCGAGGCCCGCCGGACGCTGCTGGACGCACGGGACGCGCTGCATCTGTCCACAGGGCGGGCCACCGACCGGCTCGCCCTCCAGGAGCATGACCAAGTCGCCGCCGAGCTCGGCCTGTTGGACGCCGACGTGCTGCTGCGGCAGGTGTACGAAGCGGCGCGCACCGTCTCGTACGCCGCGGACGTCACCTGGCGCGAGGTGAACCGCGTCCTTCGGTCACGCGCCGTACGGCCCCGGCTGCGGGCGATGCTGGGCGGCGGCCGCGGCACCCAGCCCGAGCGCAACCCGCTCGCCGAGGGCGTCGTCGAGCAGGACGGCGAAGTGGTGCTCGCCCGCGCAGCGCGGCCCGAACGCGACCCGGTGCTCCCGCTGCGGGCCGCCGCGGCAGCCGCCCAGTCCGGGCTGCCGATCTCCCTGCACGCGGTACGGCGGCTCGCGGCGACCGCCCGCCCGCTGCCTGTGCCGTGGCCCGCCGAAGCCCGCGAGGAGCTCCTCACCCTGCTCGGCGCGGGGGAGTCGACGGTCGCGGTCTGGGAGGCGCTCGAGGCCGAAGGCCTGATCACTCAGCTGCTGCCCGACTGGGAGCGCGTACGGTGCCGGCCACAGCGCAACCCCGTACACACCTGGACCGTCGACCGGCATCTCGTCGAGGCGGCGGTCAAGGCCTCCGCGCTGACCCGCCGGGTGGGCCGCCCCGATCTGCTGCTGATCGCGGCCCTGCTGCACGACATCGGCAAGGGCTGGCCGGGCGACCACTCGGTGGCGGGCGAGACCATCGCCGAGGACGTCGCCGCCCGGATCGGATTCGACCGCGCCGATGTGGCCGTCATCGCCACGCTCGTACGCCACCACCTGCTGCTCGTTGAGACAGCCACCCGGCGCGATCTGGACGACCCGGCCACGGTCGCCTCCGTCGCCGAGGTCGTCGGATCGGCCGGCACGCTCGAGTTGCTGCACGCCCTGACGGAGGCCGACGCGCTCGCCACCGGGCCCGCCGCCTGGTCCTCGTGGCGCGGTTCGCTCGTCGATGACCTGGTGCAACGGGTCGCGGCCGTCCTCGCGGGCGCCGCCCCGGCCGAGCCGGAGCCCGCCGAGCCGAGCGCCGAGCAGGAACGACTCGCCATCGAGGCGTTGCGCACCGGCGAACCGGTGCTCGCGCTGCACGCCCAGACCGAGCCGCCGGCCGGCGACGAACCCGAACCCGTCGGCGTAGAGCTGCTGATCGCGCTGCCCGACCAGCCAGGGGTGCTGCCCGCGGCGGCCGGCGTGCTGGCCCTGCACCGGCTGACCGTCCGGGCGGCCGACCTGCGCTCCATCGATCTGCCCAGCGAACTCGGCGGGCCCGGTGGCGTACTGCTGCTGAGCTGGCGGGTGGCGGCGGAGTACGGCTCCCTGCCGCAGGCCGCCCGGCTCCGCGCCGATCTCGTACGGGCCCTGGACGGCTCGCTCGACATCCCGGCCAGGCTCGCCGAGCGGGAGGCCGCCTATCCGCGCCGCCGCGGTGTCCAGGCCCCGCCCCCGCGCGTGACGGTCGCGCCCGCGGGCTCCCGGCTCGCCACAGTGATCGAGGTCCGCGCCCATGACGCCCCCGGTCTGCTGCACCGCATCGGCCGCGCGCTGGACGCAGCGGCCATACGGGTGCGCAGCGCCCATGTCTCCACGCTCGGCGCGAACGCCGTCGACGCCTTCTATGTGACGGGCCCGGAAGGGGCGCCGCTGCCCGCCGAGGAGGCCGCCGAGACGGCCCGTGCGCTGGAGGCGGTACTGCGCGCCTGACGCTGGGGGGTTTCTCATGATCTCGCTGGGTTCGCGGTCCCTGGCACGGCACCTCGCTGCGTTGTTGTTGTTCGCCTACGCTCCGCGTGGGCTCCTTCCTCCGCGTTGCGATGCTCCCCCGTAGCCCTTCGGGTACGGGAGCTGCTCCCATCGCCCGACCCCGCTCACTGATCCAGCCTGATCCATGAGATATCCCCTGACCCCCACGGGGCAGACCCCACCGCGCGCGGCCGGATACCCTGGGGGGCACTGTCCGCCCGCTCCCGACACCTGAGGATCCGCGACCGCCGTGTTCGACACCCTCTCCGACCGCCTTGCCGCGACATTCAAGAACCTCCGGGGCAAGGGCCGCCTGTCCGAGGCGGACATCGACGCCACGGCGCGCGAGATCCGTATCGCGCTGCTCGAGGCGGATGTCGCGCTGCCCGTCGTCCGGGCCTTCATCAAGCAGGTCAAGGAGCGCGCGAGTGGCGCCGAGGTCTCCCAGGCGCTGAACCCCGCCCAGCAGGTCATCAAGATCGTCAACGAGGAGCTCATCGGCATCCTCGGCGGCGAGACCCGCCGCCTCCGGTTCGCCAAGCAGCCGCCGACCGTGATCATGCTCGCGGGTCTGCAGGGTGCCGGTAAGACGACGCTGGCCGGAAAGCTGGGCCTGTGGCTCAAGGGCCAGGGGCACTCGCCGCTGCTCGTCGCCTGTGACCTCCAGCGCCCCAACGCGGTCACCCAGCTCTCCGTCGTCGCCGAGCGCGCGGGCGTCGCGGTCTACGCGCCGGAGCCGGGCAACGGCGTCGGTGACCCGGTCAAGGTCGCCAAGGAATCCATCGAGCACGCCAAGGCCAAGCAGTACGACGTGGTCATCGTCGACACCGCCGGCCGCCTCGGCATCGACCAGGAGCTGATGCAGCAGGCCGCGGACATCCGCGACGCCGTCAGCCCCGACGAGGTCCTCTTCGTCGTCGACGCGATGATCGGTCAGGACGCGGTCAACACCGCGGAGGCGTTCCGGGACGGCGTCGGCTTCGACGGCGTGGTGCTGTCCAAGCTCGACGGTGACGCCCGCGGTGGCGCGGCGCTGTCCATCGCGCATGTCACCGGCCGCCAGATCATGTTCGCCTCCAACGGCGAGAAGCTGGACGACTTCGACGCGTTCCACCCGGACCGCATGGCGTCCCGCATCCTCGGCATGGGCGACATGCTGTCGCTGATCGAGAAGGCCGAGCAGACCTTCAGCCAGGAAGAGGCCGCCAAAATGGCCTCCAAGCTGGCGAGCAGCAAGGGCAAGGACTTCACGCTCGACGACTTCCTGGCCCAGATGGAGCAGGTCAGGAAGATGGGCTCCATCTCCAAGCTGCTCGGGATGCTGCCCGGCATGGGGCAGATCAAGGACCAGATCAACAACATCGACGAGCGGGACGTGGACCGTACCGCCGCGATCATCAAGTCGATGACGCCCGGCGAGCGTCAGGAGCCGACGATCATCAACGGCTCGCGCCGTGCCCGTATCGCCAAGGGCTCCGGTGTCGAGGTCAGCGCCGTGAAGGGCCTGGTGGAGCGGTTCTTCGAGGCCCGCAAGATGATGTCGAGGATGGCGCAGGGCGGCGGGATGCCGGGCATGCCCGGGATGCCCGGCATGGGTGGCGGGCCCGGCCGTCAGAAGAAGCAGGTCAAGCAGGCCAAGGGCAAGCGCAAGAGCGGCAACCCGATGAAGCGCAAGGCCGAGGAGCAGGCGGCTGCGGCGCGCCGCGAGCAGGCGGCGCAGGGCAACGCCTTCGGCCTGCCGGCGGCCGGTGAGCCGGGCAAGGACTTCGAACTGCCCGACGAGTTCAAGAAGTTCATGGGCTGACAGGCCGACACGCTGACACCAGCCCCAAGGGCCCGCGCGCCGGACCGGCCGTGGGCCCTTGGCGTGCTCGGTCCGGCCGCGTGACGGCGGCTTCGCCGGGCCGGCGGCTTCGGCTGGCGACGCCTGGGGATCTGTGCGGTCATGGGCACAGGCGCCGAGTCACGGCAGAGGAGAGTAGGCGTGGCCAACCCCGTACCCCCACGCGAGCGGGCCGACCAGCCGTGGCGCTCCGAGGGGGCGCCCCCGCCCAGGAAGAAGATGCCCGGAGGCTGGGCCGGCCTGACTCTCACCGCTCTCGTCGTCTTTCTGGCCGCCAATCTGCTGCTGTCCCTCTTCGGCGGCGTAAGTGAGCCCAGCGTCCCGTACACGGAGTTCAGCAAGCAGGTCAGAAACGGCAATGTCTCGAAGATCTACGCCAGGGGCGACACGATCCAGGGCGAGCTCAAGCGGAAGGCCCCCCTTCCTGACGGCGAGGGCGACTACACCAAGTTCACGACCCATCGGCCGGCCTTCGCCGACGACAAGCTCTGGGACGAACTGAGCAAGCAGAACGTCACCGTTACGGCCGAGCCGGTCGTCACGGGACGCGGCTATCTGGCCAATGCGCTGATCTCGCTTGCGCCGATGCTGCTCCTCGTACTGCTGTGGCTGTACATCGCCCGGCGGGCGGGCGCGCCGCTGGGCGGCGGCTTGCTCGGCCGCAAGCCGAAGCCGGTGGAGCTCGAGCCGGGCAAGCGGACCACCTTCGAGGACGTGGCCGGCATCGACGAGGTCAAGGCCGAGCTCAACGACGTCGTCGACTTCCTCAAGAACCCACAGGCGTACCGGAGGATGGGCGCGAGGATGCCCGGCGGCGTACTGCTCTCGGGACCGCCTGGCACCGGAAAGACGCTGCTGGCACGGGCAGTGGCGGGCGAGGCCGGGGTGCCGTTCTTCTCCGCGTCCGCCTCGGAGTTCATCGAGATGATCGTCGGCGTCGGCGCCGGCCGGGTCCGTGAACTCTTCGCCGAGGCGCGCAAGGTCGCTCCCGCCATCATCTTCATCGACGAGATCGACACGATCGGGCGGGTGCGGGGCGGCGGCGCGGGCCTGGGCGGGCACGACGAGCGCGAGCAGACGCTCAACCAGATCCTCACCGAGATGGACGGCTTCAGCGGCTCGGAAGGCGTGGTCGTAATCGCCGCCACCAACCGCGCCGACGTCCTCGACCCCGCGCTGACCCGGCCCGGCCGCTTCGACCGGATCGTCCAGGTCTCCCCGCCCGACCGCGCAGGCCGCGAGGCCATCCTCAAGATCCACACCCGGCGGACCCCATTGGCCAAGGATGTCGACCTGGCCGAGATCGCCAGTGCGACGCCGGGGATGACGGGCGCGGACCTCGCCAACCTGGTCAACGAGGCCGCGCTCCTCGCGGTCAAGCGCAAACGGTCGGAAGTCACCCAGTCCGACCTCTTCGACGCCCTGGAGAAGGTCCAGCTCGGCGCGGAACGCCCGCTGGTCATTCCGGAGGAGGACCGCAAACGCACCGCCTACCACGAGAGCGGGCACGCGCTGCTCGGCATGCTCCAGCCGGGCGCGGACCCGGTCCGCAAGGTCACCATCGTGCCGCGCGGCCGGGCGCTGGGCGTCACGCTCTCCACCCCTGACGCGGACAGGTACGCGTACACCGAGGAGTATCTGCGCGGCCGCATCGTCGGCGCGCTGGGCGGGATGGCGGCCGAGCACGTCGTCTTCGACGTGATTACGACAGGCTCGGAGAGCGACCTGGAACAGGTCACGAACCTGGCCAGGGGCATGGTCGGCCGCTGGGGCATGAGCGAACGGGTCGGCAGACTGACCGCGATCCCGAAGGATGCCCAGCAGGCGTACGGCCTCTCCGCCGCCCCCGCGACGCTGGACACGGTGGAGCACGAGATGCGCCGGATCGTCGACGAGTGCTACGAGAGTGCCTGCCGCCAACTGCGCGACAGCCGCGACCGTTTGGATGCGCTGGCGCAGGCGCTGCTGGAGAACGAAACCCTGGAGGAGTCCGCGGCGTACCGCGCGGCGGGCATCACCCGCCCGGACAAGGACGAGTAGCGCTTCGGGCAGCGGCGCGCCGTATCAGGGCTTTCGTGTGCCCTCGCGGTGAGCCCCCCAGGCTGCCGCCGACCGTCCCGGGGCCGCTCGAGCCCTCGCAGGCCGGCGGCGAGGAGCTGGCACCGGCCGGGCCCGGTTCGGGGGCCCGGGGCGCGCCCGCAAGGTGGCGGCGGGAAGTTGCCGCTCAAGAGCGCCCGCGCCGCGGCGTGGAACTGGCGCCCGCTGTCCGGGAATCTCGGGTCGGCTCGGGGCGAGCCCCGCAGGCGGGCGGCGCGAAGCAGCCGATCAGCGCCCTCGCACGGCGGCGCGAAGCTGCCGCCCCGGGGTCCGGGGCTTGCCCCGGTTGTGGGAAGGAGCGGGGAGGGGAAAGGCCCCGCGCAGCGGACCCGCACCCACACCCCCGACCCGCCTCAGCGCGTCCGCGCGATCAGGTACCGGAACACATTCGGCATCCACACCGTGCCGTCCCGCCGCCGATGCGCATGCAGCGACTCCTTGATCTCCTTCTCCACCTGCGACTGGTCAGTCGCCAGCACCGCCGACGCGTACAGCCCCGTCGACATCAGCCCGCGCACCGCGCTCTCCATGTCCGCGTAGCCGAAGGGGCACGCCACCCGGCCCGAACCGTCCGGCTTCAGGCCCGCCCGGGCCGCGACGTCCTCCAGGTCGTCCCGGAGCGCCGGGCGCCAGCCGCCCTTCCGCAGCCGGTCGGTCAGCCGGCCCGCCACCCGCAGCACACCCGACGTCGCGCACCGCTCCGGCGGGCCCCAGCCCGTGAGCACCACCGCGCTGCCGTGCTCCGCGAGCTCGACGGCCGCAGCGACAGCCGGTCCAAGGCCCTCCGAGTCACCCGCCGCAAGGCCGATCGGCTGAAACGCGGTGATCAGGTTGTACGGATCCCGCTCCGAATCTGCCGCGGCCGCCGCTTCGCCTTCCATCAGCGCGACGTCCCGCGCAGGCGCCCCCGCGTCCGGAGTCATCCGTTCCCGCGCCAGCGCGAGCCGTTCGCGGTTCGTGTCGACCCCAGTCACCCCCGCACCGCGCGACGCCGCGATCAGCAGCGCGAGACCGGACCCGCAGTCGAGGCCGAGCAGCCGCGTCCCGGAGCCGACCTCCAAGCGCTCGTACACCGCCTCGTACAGCGGCACCAGCATCCGTTCCTGGATCTCGGCCCAGTCCCGGGCCCTCGCACACGCCTCCGCCGGAGACGGAGACGTAGACGACGCGTGGGGTCGGTGCTGGACGAGCGTTGGTGTCATCGAAAGCGCCCCAATCCGCCAAGAGATCAGCCGAGCTCTGAAGGACAGCCCCCCCGCGTGCGTACGCCTGCGCTCCCCCCGTATGCCAGAGAACTCCGCATGCGCCCGCAAGTCCAGGGGTTGAGGGGCAATGCTTGCGCGCCCCCGGCGTGCGCCCTCGGACGTTGGCCGATTCACGCTTGGCCCCGGCATCGCCGTACGATGCGCGCCATGGCAAAGGCACCCGTTCTTACGCCCCAGTCGGAAGACTTCCCGCGCTGGTACCAGGACCTGATCAACAAGGCCGAACTGGCGGACAACGGCCCCGTGCGCGGCACCATGGTCATCCGACCGTACGGCTACGGCCTGTGGGAGCGGATGCAGCAGGAGATGGACGCCAGGATCAAGGACGCGGGTGCCCAGAACGCCTACTTCCCGCTCTTCATCCCACAGTCTTACCTGACTCGGGAAGCTGAGCACGTCGAGGGCTTCGCACCCGAGCTTGCGGTCGTCACACACGGTGGCGGCAAGGAGCTCGAGGAGCCCGTTGTCGTACGCCCCACGTCCGAGACGATCATCAATGACTACTTCTCGAAGTGGGTGCAGAGCTACCGCGATCTGCCGCTCCTGATCAACCAGTGGGCCAATGTGGTCCGTTGGGAGATGCGCCCGCGCATCTTCCTGCGTACGACCGAATTCCTCTGGCAGGAGGGCCACACCGCCCACGCCACCTACGAGGACGCCCGCGACTACGCCGCCTACATCCACAAGAACGTCTACGCGGACTTCATGATCAATGTTCTCGGCATCGACGTGGTGCTCGGCCGCAAGACGCCCAAGGAGCGCTTCGCCGGCGCCATCAACACCCTCACGCTCGAAGCCATGATGGGCGACGGCAAGGCCCTTCAGATGGGTACGAGCCATGAGCTCGGCACCAACTTCTCCAAGGCCTTCAACACCACCTACTTGTCAAAGGACGGCAAGCAGGAGCTGGCCTGGCAGACCTCCTGGGGCTCGTCCACCCGGATGGTCGGCGGCCTGATCATGTCGCACGGCGACGACAACGGACTGCGCGTCCCGCCGCGTATCGCGGCCGTCCAGGTCGTCGTCATGGCCATCAAGGGCGACGAGGCGGTAGCCAAGGTCCGCGAGATCGGCGACCGGCTGAAGGCCGAGGGACTGCGCGTGCAGATCGACGACCGCACCGACACCCCCTTCGGCCGCCGCGTGGTCGACTGGGAGCTCAAGGGCGTCCCGGTACGCATCGAGGTCGGCCCGCGCGACCTGGAGGCGGGCACCGCGATGCTGGCCCGCCGCATCCCCGGGGGCAAGGAGCCGGTGCGGATCGAGGCGTTGGCCGAGCTGCTGCCCGATGTCTTGGAGGAGGACCAGGCGCAGTTGCTGAAGCAGTCGCGCGACCGCCGCGAGTCCCGTACGACCGATGTGACGACGATCGAGGAGGCCGCTGAGGCCGCCGTCGCAGGCGGCTGGGCCCGTATCCCCTGGTCGACCCTGGGACAGGAAGGCGAGGACAAGCTCGCCGAGCAGGCAGTGTCCGTACGGTGTCTGGTCGCCGAGGACGGGTCGGTGCCTGAGGCCGACGACGCGCCGGGTACTGTCGCGATCGTGGGCCGCGCCTACTGAGGTGGCCCGCTGAGCGCACGCTGGCCGGAACCGGGCAGCTGCCCCGGGCGCACGGCCCTTGTCTACGCGCTGGGGCGTACGAGCCGCTACGTACCACCTTGGTGTGAGCTGCGAAGCTTCTCCGCAGATCAGCGCACCCGCCCTCGTCCGGACGCATCAACGGCAACTGACGGGTACGTGCAAATTATTTGGGATGCCCCGGAATGGAACCCGCGAGCGCCCCGGCTCGTTATCACGACGTGAGCACGACACCACCTGTTCTCGCCGCAGAGCTGGCACAGGCGTGGGCCGATATTCAGCGGCACCACCCCGAGCTGCCTGATCTTGCCGCGCCCGAGTCCCTGATCGGAGAGTCCTCGTCCGCCTGCGGCCACGAGCTCTCCTTCGAGCGACTGCTCCACGAGGCAGTCCATGGCATCGCCGCCGCCCGAGGTGTCCGCGACACCTCCCGCGCCGGCCGCTACCACAACCGCCGATTCCTGGCGATCGCCGAGGAGATGGGCCTGGACCATATCGACGAGCCGCACCCCAGCAGCGGCTTCTCGCTGGTCGCGCTCAATCCCGAGGCGAAGCGGCGGTACCGCCCCACGATCGAGAGACTGCAGCGCGCCCTCAAGGCGCACACCGTCGCGACGGCCTCCGACACCAAGCGCACCTTCCGCGGGCCGGCCGCCCGGCACGGCTCGTCCGGCGGTGGCGTGCGCGTGAAGGCTGTGTGCGACTGCGGCCGCAATGTCCGGGTCGTCCCGTCCGTTCTCGCCCAGGCTCCCATCGTCTGCGGCGGCTGCGGCAAACCCTTCCGTATCCCGGAAGTAGTCGCCGCCGCGAGCTGATGGCTTCCGTCCGCCGGGTCGGGCCGCCGACGGGGGCGGTGCGACACCGGCCATGTGCAAGCCCACCGCTGGTCTGTGGCACAATGGCTAGCTGTACTCGACAGCCGCACAGGAACCCTCTCGCCTCCGGCTGACGCGTCCATCGGGCACCCGAGTACCGCAACCCCACGTGGCATCTCGTTGTGCCCAACCACGTCAAGACCAGGAGACACCACTCCCGTGGCAGTCAAGATCAAGCTGAAGCGTCTGGGCAAGATCCGTTCGCCTCACTACCGCATCGTCGTCGCCGACTCCCGTACCCGCCGTGACGGCCGGGCCATCGAGGAGATCGGTCTGTACCACCCGGTGCAGAACCCCTCGCGCATCGAGGTCAACTCGGAGCGTGCCCAGTACTGGCTGTCGGTCGGCGCCCAGCCGACCGAGCCGGTTCTCGCGATCCTGAAGCTCACCGGTGACTGGCAGGCGCACAAGGGCCTGCCGGCCCCGGCGCCGCTGCTCGTCGCGGAGCCGAAGGACAAGCGCGCCGCGTTCGAGGACTTCACCAAGGGCCTCGAGGGTGACGAGCCGAAGGGTGAGGCCATCACCCCGAAGGCGAAGAAGGCCGACAAGAAGGCGGACGAGGCTGCTGAGGCCCCGTCCACCGAGTCGACCGAGGCCTGAGCATGCTCGAGGAGGCTCTCGAGCACCTCGTGAAGGGCATCGTCGACAACCCGGACGATGTGCAAGTGGCCTCGCGCAATCTGCGCCGCGGTCGCGTGCTCGAGGTCCGGGTCCACCCCGACGATCTCGGTAAGGTGATCGGCCGCAATGGCCGCACCGCACGCGCCCTGCGCACCGTCGTGGGCGCCATTGGTGGCCGTGGCATCCGCGTCGACCTCGTCGACGTGGACCAGATTCACTGACATACGCAGCACCGGCACGGGCCGGGGAGGGCCTTCGGCCCCTTCCCGGCCCGTGGCGTTTGCGACCTTGAGTCCACGACCGCAATCATCGATTGAGGAACCACGAACCAGGTCCGCGAGAGCGGCGGCGGTTCAGCCGCAAAGGAGTGCAGTGCAGCTGGTAGTCGCGCGGATCGGCCGCGCCCACGGCATCAAGGGCGAGGTCACCGTCGAGGTGCGTACGGACGAGCCGGAACTGCGGCTCGCGCCCGGCGCCGTACTGGCCACCGACCCGGCCACCACCGGACCCCTGACGATCGCGACCGGCCGGGTGCACAGTGGCCGGCTGCTGCTGCGCTTCGAGGGCGTACGGGACCGCAGCGCCGCCGAAGCCCTGCGCAACACCCTGCTGATTGCCGAGGTGGACCCGGAAGCCCTCCCCGAGGATCCCGAGGAGTTCTACGACCACCAGCTGATGGACCTCGATGTCGTCCTCGCCGACGGCACCGAGATCGGCCGGATCACCGACATCAGTCATCTGCCCTCGCAGGACCTGTTCATCGTCGAGCGGCCCGACGGCAGCGAGGTGATGATCCCCTTCGTCGAGGAGATCGTGACCGAGATCGACCTCGAGAAGCAGCGGGCCGTCATTGACCCGCCGCCCGGACTCATCAACGACAGCGAGGCGGAGATCGCATCGTCGAGGGACGATGCCTGATGCGGCTCGACGTCGTCACGATCTTCCCCGAGTACCTGGAACCACTGAACGTCTCGCTCGTCGGCAAGGCACGCGCGCGTGGGCAGCTCGATGTCCATGTGCACGACCTGCGCGAGTGGACGTACGACCGGCACAACACCGTCGACGACACCCCCTACGGTGGCGGCCCCGGCATGGTCATGAAGACCGAGCCCTGGGGCGATGCTCTCGACGACGCGCTGGCGAGCGGCTACGAGGCGGGCGCGCACGGCCCGGTCATGGTCGTGCCCACACCCAGCGGCCGCCCGTTCACCCAGGAGCTCGCCGTCGAGCTCTCCGAGCGGCCGTGGCTGATTTTCACTCCCGCTCGCTACGAGGGCATCGACCGCCGGGTCATCGACGAGTACGCCATCCGGATACCGGTCTACGAGGTGTCCATCGGTGACTATGTCCTGGCCGGCGGCGAGGCGGCCGTACTGGTGATCACGGAGGCCGTGGCGCGGCTGCTGCCCGGGGTCCTGGGCAACGCCGAGTCGCACCGGGACGACTCCTTCGCGCCCGGCGCGATGGCCAATCTGCTCGAAGGCCCCGTCTACACCAAGCCGCCCGAGTGGCGCGGACGCGCCATTCCGGAGGTGCTGGTCAGCGGGCATCACGGGAAGGTCGCGCGCTGGCGGCGGGACGAGGCGATCCGCCGCACGGTCCTCAACAGGCCCGATCTGATTGAGCGTTGCGACCCCGCCGTCTTCGACAAGAAGGACCGGGAGATCCTCTCCATCCTGGGCTGGGCGCCGGAGCCCGGCGGCCGATTTTGGCGCAGGCCCGAGGCCGTGGAAGAATAGGCCGCTGCTGTACGTCCAGTGTGCGCCCCTGCCACAGGGGGAACGACGCCCGCTCGACGTGGACGGCACCCTGATTCTCATCTCGATCATTCCGCTGATGACCTGTGGCATCGGCGAGGAAGCAGACCTTCATGGCCAGCCTGCTCGACTCCGTCAACTCCACGTCGCTGCGCAGCGACGTCCCCGCCTTCCGTCCCGGCGACACCGTGAACGTCCACGTTCGCGTCATCGAGGGCAACCGCTCGCGTATCCAGCAGTTCAAGGGCGTTGTCATCCGCCGCCAGGGCTCGGGCGTCAGCGAGTCCTTCACGGTCCGCAAGGTCTCCTTCTCCGTCGGCGTCGAGCGCACCTTCCCGGTGCACAGCCCGATCTTCGAGAAGATCGAGCTCGTCACCCGCGGTGACGTCCGTCGCGCCAAGCTCTACTACCTGCGCGACCTGCGCGGCAAGGCTGCCAAGATCAAGGAGAAGCGCGACAACTGAGCTACGGCTCACACCGCGCGCCCAGCTTTGGCCTGAGCAGGCACAGGGCGGCCGGATAGGCTCTGCCCTTGATGGACACCGAAGCGAAGCACACGGAGCGCGACCGCTCTTCCGCCCCCGAAGCCGGGGAAGAGGGAGAGGGGTCGCGCTCTGTGCGTTCATCGCGCCCCTTTGAACGGCCGGGCACACCTCTCCGCGGTATGTCCTGGCGCAGAGCCGGGCTGCTCGGCGTCATCTGCACCGTCGTTGTGCTGCTGTTCAGCCACTTCGTGGTGCAGCCCTTCCAGATCCCCAGCAGCTCCATGGAGCCCACCCTTCAGGTCGGCGACCGGGTGCTGGTGAACAAGCTGGCGTACCGTTTCGGTTCCGGGCCCCAGCGGGGGGACGTAGTCGTCTTCGACGGCGCCGGATCCTTCGTACAGGAGGGCCTGGAGGAAAATCCGGTCAGCGCCCTGACACGCGGCGCGCTTGCGGCGCTGGGGCTGGCCGAGCCCGCCGAGACCGACTTCGTCAAGCGCGTCGTCGGCGTGGGCGGTGACCGCGTGGTCTGCTGCGACAAGGGGGGCAGGGTCGAGGTGAACGGCGTACCGGTCGACGAGAGATATCTCCATCCCGGCGACGTCCCGTCCGAGGTCCCCTTCGACATCGTCGTTCCGCAGGGCACTCTGTGGGTCATGGGAGACCACCGGAGCCACTCGCGTGACTCCCGCGACCATCTGGGGGAGCCCGGCGGCGGCATGGTGCCCGTCGACAAGGTGGTCGGGCGGGCGGACTGGATCGGCTGGCCGATCGGGCGCTGGACCTCGCTGGAGGGGACCGACGTCTTCGTGGGCGTACCCGAGGCGGAACGAATGCCGAGCGGCGCCCATGGGTAACCGCGGGCGTCGTGCGGGTCACCGGGCCGACACCCGGCTGCCGACCGGGACCCGGCCGACGGACGGCGCCAGGACGCTGCCCGGCCGGGCGGAGCGCCGCAGGCTCGCGCAGAAGGTGAAGCGCAAGCGCCGCCGGTCGGCCGTGAAGGAGATACCCCTCCTGATCACCGTGGCGCTGATGATCGCGCTGGTCCTGAAGACGTTCCTGGTACAGGCCTTCGTGATCCCGTCGGGCTCGATGGAGCAGACCATCCGGATCCAGGACCGCGTACTGGTGGACAAGCTCACCCCGTGGTTCGGCTCCAAGCCGCAGCGCGGTGATGTCGTCGTCTTCAAGGATCCCGGCGGCTGGCTCCAGCAGGAGCAGGCTCCCAAGAAGGACGACCCGATCGTCGTCAAACAGGTCAAGCAAGGCTTGACCTTCATAGGGCTGCTGCCGTCGGACGACGAGCAGGACCTGATCAAGAGGGTGGTCGCGGTCGGCGGGGACACCGTCAAGTGCTGCGACAAGGACGGGCGGGTCACCGTCAACGGCGTACCGCTCATCGAGCCGTACCTGAACCCCGGAAACGTTCCCTCAACGCTGAGGTTCGAGGTCAAGGTGCCGACCGGGCGGATCTTCGTGATGGGGGACCACCGGGCCAACTCGGCGGACTCGCGCTTCCACCTCGACGAGAAGGACCGGGGTACCGTCTCGGAGAACGAGGTCGTCGGGCGCGCGGTCGTCATCGCCTGGCCGGTCAGCCACTGGCGCAAGCTGGAAGAGCCGGAGACGTACGCATCCGTCCCGAACGCGCGTGCCGGGTCGACCGCAGCACTCTCCCCGTCGAATAGGGTGTCAGCTGAGGATCTGAACGGGACGATCCTGCTCCCGAGCCCTGCGGAACTCCCGCTCGTTATGGGAGTGGTGGGCCTGCTCCGACTTCGGGGCAGGCGGTTCGCACGGAGTGAGGAGTGGACGTGGGGGATGTGGCCGTCGGCGCACGATCCGGACACGATGAGCCGGAGGAAGGGCCGGGGCAGCTTGCCGAGCCGCCCGCGGCTGTGACGGATGAATCGGCGGCTCGGACGCCGGGGACGGCGGGAACGATGGACGCCGAGAGCGGATCCTCCGAGGGCAGTGGTACGGGACAGAAGCAGCAGCGATCCTTCTGGAAGGAACTGCCGCTCCTGATCGGTATCGCGCTGCTTCTCGCGCTCCTCATCAAGACCTTCCTGGTGCAGGCTTTCTCGATCCCCTCCGACTCGATGCAGAACACCCTGCAGCGCGGCGACCGGGTGCTGGTCGACAAACTCACCCCGTGGTTCGGCTCGGAGCCCGAGCGCGGTGAGGTGGTCGTCTTCCACGACCCGGGCGGCTGGCTGGACGGTGAGCCCATCCCCAACCCGAACCCTGCGCAGAAGTTCCTCAGCTTCATCGGCCTGATGCCGTCGGCCGAGGAGAAGGACCTGATCAAGCGGACGATTGCGATCGCCGGCGACACGGTGGAGTGCAGGAAGGGCGGCCCGGTCAAGGTCAACGGGAAGGCGCTCGACGAGCCGTACATCTACCCCGGCGACACCCCCTGCGACGACCAGCCCTTCGGCCCGTTCAAGGTGCCCAAGGACCGGATCTGGGTGATGGGCGACCACCGCCAGAACTCCCGGGACTCCCGCTACCACATGGAAGACGTGAACGGCGGCTTCGTACCGGTCGACATGGTCGTCGGACGCGCTGTCGTGGTGGCCTGGCCGCTGAACCGCTGGTCGACGCTGCCGGTGCCCGACACCTTCGACCAGCCCGGGATCAACAACGCTGCCGCCGTCCTCTCGGCCGGGCCCGTCCTGGGCGTTGTGCCCTTCGCGCTGTGGCGCCGCAGGAGGCTGACCGCGGGGCATACCCCCGGGTAGGGTGCCGTCCCAGATCGCCGATCTCCGAGGATGGCTCTCGGACGCCGAATCTCCGAGGTGGGGAGCGCTGGGATGAGCGGAATGGGACGTACGGACGCCGGCCGCGGCCGGCTCGGCAGTGCATTGTCGGGCCTGGCCGTGGCCGTCGGCTGTGTGCTCTTCCTCGGGGGGTTCATCTGGGGGGCCGTGGTCTACCAGCCCTACACCGTGCCGACCGACTCGATGTCCCCGACCGTGATGGCGGGTGACCGGGTGCTGGCGCAGCGGATTGACGGCGACCAGGTGCGGCGCGGCGACATCGTGGTGTTCCGCGATGCGCAGTGGGGCGATATGCCGATGGTGAAGCGGGTGGTGGGCGTGGGCGGCGACAAGATCGCCTGCTGCGGCGACGGCGGCAGGCTGACGGTCAACGGCACGGCGGTTGAGGAACCGTATCTGCGCACCAAGGGGCTCGCCTCGCCGGACAGCTTCACGGCGACTGTCCCCGAGGGGCAGCTGTTCCTGTTGGGCGACGAGCGCAGTGGCTCGCTGGACTCCCGCGTACACCTCCAGGATCCGGGGCAGGGGTCGGTGCCGCGCTCGGCGGTGACGGCGCGGCTGGATGCCGTGGCATGGCCGCTGGACGGCGGTCTGCTGGACCGTCCCCAGGGCTTCGCGGCGCTGCCGGGTGGAGTGTCGCAGCCGGGGCCGGTGAAGCTGGTGGTCGGGTCGGTGGCGGCCGGAGCCCTGTTGATCCTGGGCGGTGCGGCGTACGGCCCGATCGCGCGGCGGCTGTCGCGGAAGGGGCGCGGGGCTTCGGGCGGCGGAGGACACGGGGGCGCGGGGCGCGGAACGGCGGCCGCGGGTGTCGGCTGAAGGCCGCGAGGGCGGGGACGACGAGAGAGAGCTGCGGGACTGTGATGGCGGGCCGGCCCCCCAAGGGTGAGCTGCGGGCTCCCGAGGCCGGGCTGCGGAAGGTCGCACGGGTCGTGCTGCTCGATCCGCAGGACCGCATTCTGCTGATCCACGGGTACGAGCCCGAGGATCCGGCCGACCGCTGGTGGTTCACACCGGGGGGTGGCCTGGAGGGCGACGAGACCCGGCAGGAGGCCGCGCTGCGAGAGCTGGCCGAGGAGACCGGGATCACAGAGGTGGAACTGGGGCCGGTGCTGTGGCGCCGGACCTGCTCATTTCCGTTCGACGGACGGCGCTGGGACCAGGACGAGTGGTACTTCCTGGCACGTACCGCGCAGACGGTGACGGCCCCGCACGGGCTGACGGAGCTCGAGCAACGCAGTGTCGCTGGGCTGAGGTGGTGGACCTACGCCGAACTGTCGGCGGCGCGTGAGACGGTGTACCCGACCAGGCTCGCCGAGCTGCTGCGCACGCTGTTCGACGAGGGTCCTCCGAGTGCGCCGGTGGTCCTGGCCCCAGAAATCGTCTAGGGGCGCAGGGGGCTGGAGCACAATAGGGGGACGCACGGCTGAAGGGGAACATGCCATGAGCGCCGAGGACCTCGAGAAGTACGAGACCGAGATGGAGCTGAAGCTCTACCGGGAGTACCGAGACGTCGTCGGGCTGTTCAAATATGTGATCGAGACCGAGCGTCGCTTTTACCTCACCAATGACTACGAGATGCAGGTGCACTCCGTACAGGGCGAGGTCTTTTTCGAAGTGTCGATGGCGGACGCCTGGGTCTGGGACATGTACCGACCGGCCAGGTTCGTCAAGCAGGTACGCGTGCTCACGTTCAAGGACGTGAATATTGAGGAGCTGAATAAGAGCGATCTCGAGCTGCCGGGCGGCTGACGCTCGGGTGGCCGAGTTATCCACAATGAATGGGTTATCCACCAAGATCCACTAGATGTGGTCTGACGCGTCACAGTCGGTGCCGGAGGTGGTGCCGATATGAACGCGACGGGGGCACTGGGGCGGTACGGCGAGGGTCTGGCGGCGCGGCTGCTGGCCGATGTCGGCATGACGGTGCTGGCGCGGAACTGGCGCTGTGGGCGGGCCGGTGAGATCGACATCGTCGCCCGGGACGGCGACGCGGTGGTTGTCTGCGAGGTCAAGACCCGCAGGGCCGGCACGTACGGACCGTACGAGCATCC
>NZ_JBSFMS010000146.1:0-17729 GCF_053599675.1 Streptomyces sp. NPDC000880
CGCTGGTCAGCGATCTTCCCGCGGCGGGGACGGTGTTGGCGTCATCGGCGGTCGCCGCCGGGTCGGGCAGCTGGGCCGAGCGAGAAGCGCGGCGGAGACCGTACCGATCGCGGTCGTGCGCAGGGCATTGCGGTGCTGTCCCACGGATCACTCCTCACACGTGTCACGCAGATCTTCGATCCGGATCCGGCCGAACTGTTCGACGCCGTCAGGCAGTATGCGCCGGTAGGGCTCACGGGCACGGACGAAACGCGCCAGTAGCCTCCCACAGGCCCCCTTCCCGGGCTTGCCCGGAACGGCAGTTGACACCACCGTGGTGGTGTAGGCCTGTGTCGGCGAACGGAGTAGCCGTGGCCCCCTTCCTCCTGCCCCATTCGCTGCACGGATCCGGCCCCCACCGCGTCATCGCCGTGCACGGCTGGCTCGCCGACCGAGCCGACTACGCCGCGACGCTCCCCGACCTCGACCGGGAGAACTTCAGCTACCTCTTTGTCGATCTGCGCGGCTACGGGGAGGCGCGCGACGCGCCCGGCGCGTACACCACCGCCGAGGGGGCCGCCGACATCCTCACCCTCGCCGACCGGATCGGCTGGGACTCCTTCTCGCTCATCGGGCACTCGATGGGCGGAGCGGTCGTCCAGCGCGTCCTCGCCGCGGCACCGCACCGGGTGCGGCGCCTGGTCGGGATCTCGCCGGTGCCCGCGAGCGGTCTGAAGATGCCGCCGGAACAGTGGGAGCTGTTCGCCTCCGCCGCCGAGAAGCCGGAGAGCCGCCGCGTCATCATCGACACCACCACCGGATCGGTACGTCCCGCGGCCTGGCTGGAGCGGATGGTCGACCGGTCCGTGGCCCGCAGCGACCCCCTGGCCTTCCGCGCCTGGCTCGACTCCTGGGCCGGCGAGGACTTCACCGCAGAGATAGCGGGCTCGCAGACGCCGGCGCTCGCGGTGACCGGGGCGCTCGACCCGGCGATCAGCGCGGACTTCATGCGCCAGACCTGGCTGCGCTGCTACGTGCGCGGCGAGGTGGTGGAGCTGGCGTGCGCCGGACACCATGCGATGGACGAGACCCCGCTCCAGCTCATCCGTACCGTCGAGGACTTCCTCCGCGCGGGCGTCCACGGCTGACAATGCTTGCGGACGTCGTCAGTCATGGGCGCGCATGCCAGCGGGGTTGCTGGAACATTGTTCGAGGTGGTCCTGACGAGGCGGCGGTGGTGAAGTTACGCTGCGCGGACGTACGTTGACTGGAGGTACGGATGCGTCGCTCAACCGCGCGGTATGTATCGGTTCTGGCCGTTTCGGCGGCCATGGTCTCGATTGGGGCGGCCGCGCCGCCGGCGGATTCCCCGCCGGTCAGGACTCCCGCGAAGACGCCGGTGGCAGCCGGGTACGGCGGCGCGGTGGCGAGCGTCGACGCGGACGCTTCGGCCGCCGGAATCGAGGTGCTGCGTCGCGGCGGCAACGCCGTGGACGCGGCGGTGGCGACCGCGGCCGCCCTCGGAGTCACCGAGCCGTATTCGGCGGGCATCGGCGGTGGCGGCTTCTTCGTCTACTACGACGCGAAGTCCCGTACGGTCCAGACCATTGACGGCCGCGAGACCGCGCCCCGCTCCGCCGACTCCTCCCTCTTCCTCGAGAACGGCAAGCCCATCCCCTTCGAGGAGGGCGTGACGAGCGGCAGGGGCGTCGGCACCCCGGGCACCCCCGCGACCTGGGACAAGGCACTGGACGCCTGGGGCAGCAGGCCGCTGGGGCAGTTGCTGCAGCCGGCCGAGCGGCTGGCGAAGGACGGCTTCACGGTCGACGACACCTTCCGCTCGCAGACCCAGGCCAACCAGGCGCGCTTCGCGGACTTCCCCGACACGGCGGAGCTCTTTCTGCCGGGCGGTCAGCTGCCGGTGGTCGGCTCGGTCTTCAAGAACCCCGACCTGGCGCGCACGTACAACGAGTTGGGGCGCAAGGGCGTCGGTGCGCTGTACCGCGGCGAGCTTGCCGAGGACATCGTCGACACGGTTCGCAAGCCTCCGGTGCGGGACGGCGCGACGCGGGTCGTGCGGCCCGGCGATCTGACGGTGCGGGACCTGCGGTCGTACGAGACGGAACGGCGCGCGCCCACCAAGGTCTCCTACCGCGGGCTCGACGTGTACGGCATGGCGCCGTCGTCGTCGGGCGGCACGAGCGTCGGCGAGGCGCTCAACATCCTGGAGCGGACCGACCTTTCGAAGGCCACGCAGGCGCAGTATCTGCACCGCTTCATCGAGGCGAGCCGGATCGCGTTCGCGGACCGGGGGCGCTGGGTCGGTGACCCGGCCTTCGAGGACGTGCCGGTGAAGGAGCTGCTGTCCCAGCGGTTCGCGGACTCACGCGGCTGCCTGATCAATGACGACGCGGTGCTCACCAGCCCGCTGGCTCCGGGCGACCCGCGCAAGCCCGCGGCGTGCGGGGCTTCGGGCCCGGCCGCGCCCACCACGTACGAGGGCGAGAACACCACCCACCTGACGGCCGCCGACAAGTGGGGCAACGTCGTCGCGTACACCCTGACCATCGAATCGACCGGCGGCAGCGGCATCACCGTGCCGGGACGCGGCTTCCTGCTCAACAACGAGCTGACCGACTTCTCCTTCGCCCCGGCGAACCCCGCGGTCCACGACCCGAACCTGCCTGGCCCCGGCAAGCGTCCGCGCTCCTCCATCTCCCCGACGATCGTGCTCGACCACGGCCGTCCCCTGCTCGCCGTCGGCTCCCCGGGCGGCGCGACCATCATCACGACAGTGCTGCAGACACTGACGGGCCGTCTGGACCGGGGCCTGCCGTTGGTCGAGGCGATCGCGGCGCCGCGCGCCAGCCAGCGCAACCAGGCGACGACGGAGCTCGAACCGGCGCTGTGGAACAGCCCGCTGCGCGCCGAGCTGGAGGCCATCGGCCATGCCTTCCGGCAGAACCCCGAGATCGGCGCGGCGACGGGCGTCCAGCGGCTGCCCGACGGGCGGTGGCTGGCGGCCGCCGAGAAGGTGCGCAGGGGTGGCGGCTCCGCGATGGTCGTTCACCCGAGCGGTGCTGCAATTTCCGGGGGCTAGCCTCCGGACTTCCCGGCCGAAAACGCTGGTCAGCCGCGGTGACAGGCGAGGAGAGCCGGCGCAAGCCTGCGTAACCCGTCCGGCGGCTGACCCGACGCACCGGGCCCGCGAACGGGTAGGGAGCCTTTCGGACGATTTCGAACAGAAGGGCTCCCTGTGCACATACGACATGCCGCGTTCGCCGCGGCCGCCGGTTCCGCCCTGCTCGCGGCGGCTGCGCTGCCGACCAGCGCCGTCGCCCAACCCCAACCACCGGGCGACGCTCGCAACGACCTGGCGAGCTACGAGGGCTCCGTCAGCGCGTCCGACCTGCTCGCCAAGATCACGGGCTGCTCGCAGATCTCGAAGGGCGGATACCGGACGGACGAGAGCGCGCCCGCGAACATCCCCGTCTGCGCCATGAACGGGGCCGTGTTCTGGCAGGCCGACATGGACATCGACTGCGACGGCCGGCCCACCGACCGGTGCAATGCCACGACCGACCCGTGGTTTCGGGACGCGACCGCCTTCCAGCAGTCCGACGGCGCGCAGCTGAACTCCGAAACACTGCCGTTCATAGTCGTGCCCGGCGTCAGCGAGATGTGGGACTACGGCTCGTCGAGGATCATGGGCGGAACGGTCGCCGCCGTCATATACGAGGGCCGGGTCCAGTACGCGGTCGTGGGCGACACGGGACCCACCGGGATCATCGGCGAGGCCTCGTACGCCACCGCCGCGGCCCTCGGTATCAACCCCGACCCCAGGAACGGGGGGGTCGGATCGGGAGTCACGTACATCCTGTTCGAGAACTCCAGGGTGTCGCCGATCGAGAGCCACGATGGTGCCGTGACCCTCGGTGAAGCCCTCGCCAAGGACTTCCTGCAGAACAACTAGTCAGCACGGGCTCCGTCGTGCACGAACCGCGCCCCACGCCCAACCCGGGCACCTGGGGCAGCGTTGGTCGCTGCCGACGCGGGTGCGCGAGGGCCACCAGTGGGGCGGGGCGACCGCCGGGATGGGGAGCACGGCGGCCCGGTCGGCCTCCCGGCGATCGGCGGGCCGGGCCGGTGGGCTGCCGCTGTGCCTCTCGCCGGTGGGCTGCCGCTGTGCCCCTTGTCCAGCGGCATGTCTGCCGGCGGGAATCACAGGTCGCACTGGGCCGGCTCGCCGGGCCCGAGCTCTCGGGTTCACGGCTGCTCGCCTGACGCCCCCACCCCGCGCCTGCCCCGCCGATCGGGGGCGACCATCCCGTTCCCGGCTTCCTGAAGCGGGTACCGGGCGGCGGCGGACGATGCGTCGGCCTGGCGCAACGGACGCAACCGCCATCCCTGTCTTCCCCGCTGGACCGAGGCGACCCCGCCGCCGGCAACGGAAGTTCCGGGACGAGTCAGTGATGTCGGTCTCACCTTGTCGCGGCCGGAATGTGCCACCGGTGTGGCCGGTTCGTATGGTCGTGTTGAAGATCGGAAACCCTCGGGGACCCTCGTACGTCACCTGTCTGCTCGCCACCTCGCTGGGGGCGGTCGACGACGGGCTGTGACGCCGTTCACGCCTTACCCGTCCCGCCGTCGCCGGCGGTCCGCCCGGTAGCACCGCGATCCTGCCGCGACACCGCGTCGGCGCACCCTGCCCGCTCCGGCGCCGGACACCGCCAGGAGCGGGGCGGGTCGTACCAGTCCTTCAGATCAGTTCGGCAACAGACATCGGAGTACCCCACGCATGGCCGCACCATCCGTTCCCGCGACCAGCCCCTCCTCAGGGCCGGCATCCACCACGCGTGTCCGGCGCTCGGCACCGCCGGCCGCGCCCGCGCCCGCTCCGCAGCGGGCGGTGGTGAGCGTCGGCGTGGTCATCGCCATCGCGCTCGCCCTCGTCATCTGGTTCGGCAACGGGCCGCGCCAACTGGCCCTGTTCGCCGTGGGTCTGGGGCTGGGCATCGCGCTCTTCCACTCCCGGTTCGGGTTCACCTCGGCCTGGCGGCAGCTCGTCGCGGTCGGCCAGGGCAAGGCCCTGCGGGCCCACACCGTGCTGCTCGGTGCCTGCGCGTTGTTCTTCGCGCCCATCCTCGCCACCGGTGCGGGCTTCGCCGGCGTGCACGCCCAACCGTCTGCCGCTCCCTTCGGGCTGAGCGTGGCCATCGGCGCCTTCCTGTTCGGCATCGGGATGCAGCTCGGCGGGGCCTGCGCCTCGGGCACCCTGTTCGCGGTGGGAAGCGGTCAGAGTTCGGTCCTGCTCACGCTGATCGGCTTCATCGCGGGCGGCACGCTCGGCGCCGCGACGATGGGCTTCTGGAGCAACCTGCCTGCGGTCGGCACCATCTCGCTCGCCCAGAGCCGGCTCGGCTACGGCGGCGCGCTGGCGGTCACCCTGGTCGTCCTGGCGCTGATCGCGCTGTTCAGCCTGTGGCTTGAACGCCGCCGCACTCCCCCGCCGGTCGCCCCGGTCGCCACCGCGAAGGGTGCGATCCGCGTGCTGCGCGGCAGTTGGCCGCTGTGGGTGGGAGCCCTGGTGATCGCCGCGCTCAACGCGGTGGTCCTGCTGACCTCCGGCTCGGCCTGGGGCATCACCTCCGCGTTCGCGCTGTGGGGCTCGAAGATCTACGCGGCATTTGGCGGCGACCCGTCCGGCTGGCTCTTCTGGTCCGGACCCCGGGAGAGCGTGCTGCACGGATCGGTGCTCAACGACCTCACCTCGCTCACCGACTTCGGCGTCATGGTCGGCGCGCTGATAGCGTCCGCCGCGGCCGGCGCGTTCACCCTGCACCGCCGCATCCCCGGCCGGCTGGCCCTCGGCGCGGTGCTCGGCGGCATCATCATGGGCTACGGCTCCCGGATGGCGTACGGCTGCAACGTCGGCGCCTACCTCGACGGGATCGCGTCCGGCAGCCTGCACGGCTGGCTGTGGGGCGTGGCCGCGCTGGCCGGGACCTGGGCCGGACTCAGGCTGCGTCCGCTGTTCGGCCTCGCCAACCCCAAGCCGAACGACAGCGTCTGCTGACGCCCACCGCGAACGCTGCCGCCGCAGGCAGCCGGCTGGCCGCCCAGCACCTCGATGACCGGGCCATGCGTGAGGTGGGCGACGTCGCGGCCCGTGACGGAACCAGATCCGGGACTACAGGGCAGTGAGGATACGGGGGCCGTCGTCCGTGATCGCCACCGTGTGCTCCGCGTGGGAGGCCCGGCTGCTGTCCGCCGTACGGACCGTCCAGCCGTCGCGCGCCGTGTAGTGGCCGTCCGTGCCGCCGCCGATCACCATCGGCTCGATCGCCAGCACCATGCCGTGGCGCAGCGGAATGCCCCGGCCCGGGCGTCCCTCGTTGGGCACGCCGGGATCCTCGTGCATATGGCGGCCCACGCCGTGGCCGCCGAAGCCGTCCGGGATGCCGTACCCCGCCGAGCGGCACACGCCGCCGATGGCGTGGGCGATGTCGCCGATGCGGTTGCCGACGGCGGCCGCCGCGATGCCCGCCTCCAGGGCCGCTTCGGCGGTGGCGATCAGTCGTACGTCCTCGGGGCGGGCGCGGCCGACAGTGAAGCTGACGGCCGCGTCGCCGACCCAGCCGCCCCGGACAGATCGAGACGGGCCGCGCTCCGACCCCTGCCTTCTTCACCGTTGCCGCGCTCGCCGCGGTGCTCGGCCTGTCCATGGACGAGCTGGTGGTGCGCTGCGCCCTGGTGCCCGCGGCCTAGTCAATCGGCCCTCCGCCAGCTGGATGCGGTGGTGGCGCGGGTGCTCGATCTCGTCCAGCAGGGCGATGGCCGGATCCGCGTGCGCGAGCCAGTCCCGTCGATGCCGACGCCGTCGGCCGTGCGGCGGCGGCCGGTACGCATCTGCCGGAGCTCGCCGGGGCGAGGGAGGTGTACGAGCGCGGACCCTGACGCGCGACTCGAACTGCGGTACGGCATAGTCTCGCCGCGTGACTCCTGAGGACTTCGCAGACGCCAGGTACATCAGTGTGACCACGTTCCGCAAAGACGGCACGGGCGTCGCGACGCCCGTCTGGTTCGCGGTGGACGGCGGTGAACTGGTCGTCTGGACCCGCTCCGACTCATGGAAGGTCAAGCGGCTGCGCAACGACAGCCGTGTCGTCGTCACCGTCTGCGATGCGCGCGGCCGGATCGCGGACGGCGCACCGAGCGCGGAGGGTACGGCGCGACTGCTCGACGCGGCCGGGACGGGCGCGATCCGCAAACTGCTCGCCCGCAAGTACACCTGGCAGTTCTGGCTGGTCGACTGGCCGGCCACGGTCGTGCGGCTGGGCAAGCGGCCGCACACCGGCATCGCGGTGACCATCTGAAAACAGCGTGTAGCAGAGCCGTAACACGACTAGGGTCGAATGCTGGCGGACCGAGAGGTTCCAGTCGGCGGTGGGCAGGGGCGGCGGTGGCGGTGCATCAACTCCCGGTAGAGGCCGGAGTGTTCGCGCGGTACCTGAAGGGGCTGACCGCGCTTCTCGACCGGAGCAGCGGCTGGTACGGCATCTTCTGGCAACGTGACCCCGACGGTATGCGCGCCTGTCTGGACGGCGTCGAGATCCCGCCCTGGGACGTGGTGGAAGCGCTGCTCCACGACCTCGCGGCACGGCGCGGGGCGGCGGTCGCGAAACAGGAGTCCGGCCGTGCCAGACACCTCCACGCGGCGTCGGCGGCGGCCCGCGACCGGCGGCCGGGTGGCCGCGAGGCGCTGGGGGAGCGGCTGGAGCTGATGCTCCGGGAAGAGGCGTACGCGACGGACCGGGCGGACGAGCTGCTGCGCCGCCTGGCGGGCGAGCCGGAGGGCACGCCCACCGCTGAGCAGCTGACCCACGAACTGCAGTGGACCCGCGACGACTACGCGCGAGCGACGTCGCGCGTCGCGGATCTGCGTTCGAGGCTCGGCGCGCTGGACGCGGCGACGCGGGGCCGGCGCCGTGCGCTGGACGCCGTGGACGGCGTGTACGGGCCGGGGCCCGGCGGGAGGGCGGCGCCTGAGAGGTACGTTCCCGCGCAGGCCGGTCCGGTTGACGACTGGTACGAGCCCGGCGCCCGGTGGCCCGAAGGCGGGGACGTGTCCGCCGCGCCGGACGGCGGGTACGGGCCGGGATCCGGCGGGACGGGGACGCTCGAGAGGTACGTTTCCGCGCAGGCCGGTCCGGTTGACGACTGGTACCAGCCGGAGGCCGGGACGGACGTACGGGATACGCCCGGGCCGGACCGGTCGTACGAGGCCTACGAGGCGTACGGGCGCCCCGGCGAGCCCGCCGTGCCCGACAGCTGGTTCCGGGAGTCTGTGACCACCGCCGGCCCGGACGCCGCGAGCGAGCCGACCGTGCCCGACGGCTGGTTCCGGCCGGACCCGGAAGCCGCCCCCGGCCCTGACATCGCGGCCGCCCCCGTAGAGGAACCCCCGACGCCCCCCGCCCGCACCGGACGCACCGCACCCGCCGCACCCGCCGCCAAGAAGCGGCGTCCCCGCGGTGCCCGGTTCGCCGGGGTCGAGGACGACGGGGAGGAGATCGCCGACGTGCCCATGTTGCCCGTCGCCGGTGGTGATGTGCCGCGCGGGGCGCGCTACGGCGGCGCGGCCCCCGACCAGCAGACACCCGCCCCGGCCGCCCTGCCCGCCGGAGCGGGCCGGGCCGCCCGGGGGACCGTCGCCGAGCTCGGGCGGCTGCGAGCCGAGGGCCGCAGTGGTGAGGCGCATGCCGTGCTTGTCGAGGCCGCCGCCCGGCCCGCCCCCTGGCTGCCCCTCCTCGCCGCCGAGCTGCACCGCGCCGGCCTCGCCGCCGACTGGGCCACCCTGCTCTGGGAGACCGCGTCACAGCCCGCCTTGAGGCTTGCGGCCGCCGCCGACGCACTCGCCGCGGCCGGCCGAACCGAGGACAGCCGGCAGTTGCTGCGTCAGGGCGTCACCCGCCCCGCGGAAGACATCGCCGACGCCGTCCTCGCCCTCGAGGACGAGGGCCGGGAGCCGGAAGCCCGGGCTCTACTGGCCGCCTTCGTACAGGTCCACGCCGCCGAGGACACCGCCCGGATCGCCGACAGCGACCCACGTCGCCTCGTGCCGCAGCTGCTCGACGTCGCCGGCGCGATCTCCGCGGATCACGAGCGGGATCTCGTCCACGCGCTGCGCGTCGCAGGTCATCTCGGTACCTGAAGCCGTTCGGTGTGGACCGCTCGGGTGTGAAACATGATCGACTTTGCGGGTTAACGACGATGGTCTTGCCCCAGTGTGTGACGGGGCTTACGTTCTCCTCCTACGCACGAGCATCTACGTGCGTAGAGGCTCTCTGACGCCCCGCCGAAGGAGCAGCTCATGGCCAACGTCGTACGCGCCGCACTCGTCCAGGCGACCTGGACCGGCGACACCGAATCCATGATTGCCAAACATGAGGAACATGCCCGCGAGGCCGCCCGCCGGGGTGCCAAGATCATCGGTTTCCAAGAGGTCTTCAACGCTCCCTACTTCTGCCAGGTCCAGGAGCCCGAGCACTACAACTGGGCCGAGCCCGTCCCGGACGGTCCCACCGTCCGCCGGATGCAGGAGCTCGCCCGCGAGACCGGCATGGTGATCGTGGTCCCGGTCTTCGAGGTCGAGGGCGCAGGCTTCTACTACAACACCGCCGCCGTGATCGACGCCGACGGTTCCTACCTCGGCAAATACCGCAAGCACCACATCCCCCAGGTCAAGGGCTTCTGGGAGAAGTACTACTTCAAGCCGGGGAACCTGGGCTGGCCCGTCTTCGACACCGCTGTGGGCAGGGTCGGGGTGTACATCTGCTACGACCGGCACTTCCCGGAGGGCTGGCGTCAACTCGGCCTGAACGGAGCCCAGTTGGTCTACAACCCGTCCGCAACCTCGCGCGGCCTCTCCGGGTACCTCTGGCAGCTGGAGCAGCCCGCGTCCGCCGTCGCCAACGAGTACTTCATCGCCGCCATCAACCGCGTCGGCCAGGAGGAGTACGGCGACAACGACTTCTACGGCACCAGCTACTTCGTCGACCCGCGAGGCCAGTTCGTCGGTGACGTCGCCAGCGACAAGGAGGAGGAACTGCTCGTACGGGACCTCGACTTCGACCTGATCGACGTCGTACGACAGCAGTGGGCGTTCTACCGCGACCGCCGCCCCGACGCGTACGAGGGGCTGGTGCAGCCGTGACTCATCTGTACGACCGTCACAAGGCCGTCATCCCCGACTGGGTGGCGCTCTACTACAAGCAGCCCATCGAGATCACCCACGGCGAGGGCCGCCATGTCTGGGACGCGGACGGCAACCGCTACCTCGACTTCTTCGGCGGCATCCTCACCACGATGACCGCCCACGCCCTCCCCGAGGTCACCAAGGCGGTGAGCGAGCAGGCCGGGCGGATCATCCACTCCTCGACGCTCTATCTCAACCGCCCGATGGTCGAGCTCGCCGAGCGGGTCGCCACCCTCTCCGGCATCCCCGACGCACGGGTCTTCTTCACCACCTCGGGCACCGAGGCCAATGACACCGCCCTGCTGCTGGCGACCGGCCACCGCAGTTCCAACCAGATCCTGGCGATGCGCAACAGCTACCACGGCCGGTCCTTCTCGACGGTCTCCATCACCGGAAACCGGAGCTGGTCGCCCACCAGCCTCTCCCCGCTGCAGACGCTGTACGTGCACGGCGGCGTCCGCACCCGCGGCCCCTACGCCCAGCTGTCCGACGCGCAGTTCATCGAGGCGTGCGTGGCGGACCTCGAGGACGTGCTCGGCCAGACCCGTGGCAACGTCGCCGCGCTGATCGCCGAACCCATCCAGGGCGTCGGCGGCTTCACGTCCCCGCCCGACGGTCTGTACGCCGCGTTCCGCGAAGTCCTCGGCCGGCAGGGCATCCTGTGGATCTCCGACGAGGTGCAGACCGGCTGGGGACGCACCGGCGAGCACTTCTGGGGCTGGCAGGCGCACGCCGAGAACGGTCCGCCGGACATCCTCACGTTCGCCAAGGGCATCGGCAACGGTATGTCCATCGGCGGCGTCGTCGCCCCCGCCGAGATCATGAACTCCCTGGACGCCAACTCCATTTCGACCTTCGGCGGCTCCCCGGTCACCATGGCGGCAGGCGCCGCCAACCTCTCGTATCTGCTGGAGCACGACCTCCAGGGCAACGCCCGCCGCGTCGGCGGCCTGCTGATCGAGCGGCTGCGGGCCATCGGCGCGGGTGTTCCCGCCGTACGAGAAGTACGCGGCCGGGGCCTGATGATCGGCATCGAGCTGGTCAAGCCAGGCACCGACGAGGCGAACCCCGAAGCGGCATCGGCCGTCCTGGAGGCCGCCCGCGAGGGCGGGCTGCTGATCGGCAAGGGCGGCGGCCACAACACCAGCGCCCTGCGAATCGCCCCGCCGCTCTCGCTGACCGTCGCCGAGGCGGAAGAGGGCGCCGCGATCCTCGAACGGGCCCTGCACAGCGTCTAGATCGACTGCACAAGAGGGAGCGCACCAGCATGAGCAGCACCCGCACCCTGATCCGCGGCGGCCTGGTCATCACGGCCGCGGACGAGGTCCATGCCGACGTACTGATCGAGGACGGCCGGATCGCCGCGCTCGCCGCGCACGGCTCCGCCGCCGCCGAAGCCTGGACCGCGGACCGCACCATCGACGCGGCCAACAAGTACGTGATCCCGGGCGGCGTCGACGCGCACACCCATATGGAGCTGCCGTTCGGCGGGACCTTCGCCTCCGACTCCTTCGAGACCGGCACCCGGGCCGCCGCCTGGGGCGGCACCACCACCATCATCGACTTCGCCGTGCAGTCGGTCGGGCACGCCCTGCGTGAAGGACTGGACGCCTGGTACGCCAAGGCGGACGGCAAATGCGCCATCGACTACGCCTTCCACGTGATCCTCTCCGACGTCAACGAATCGTCGCTGAAGGAGATGGATCTGCTGGTGGAGGAGGGCATCACCTCCTTCAAGCTCTTCATGGCCTATCCCGGCGTCTTCTACAGCGACGACGGGCAGATCCTGCGCGCCATGCAGCGTTCCGCCGCCAACGGCGGGCTGATCATGATGCACGCGGAGAACGGCATCGCCATCGACGTCCTGGTGGAACAGGCGCTCGCCGCCGGCCGCACCGACCCGCGCTACCACGGCGAGGTGCGCAAGGCCCTCCTCGAGGCGGAGGCGACCCACCGCGCCATCCAGCTCGCCCGGGTCGCCGGCGCCCCCCTCTACGTCGTCCATGTGTCGGCCGAGGAGGCCGTCGCCGAACTCGTCGCCGCCCGCGACAAGGGGCTCAACGTCTTCGGCGAGACCTGTCCGCAGTACCTCTTCCTCTCCACCGACAACCTCGCCGAGCCGGACTTCGAGGGCGCGAAGTACGTGTGCTCGACTCCCTTGCGGCCCAAGGAACATCAAGCCGCGCTCTGGCGCGGCCTGCGGACCAACGACCTCCAGGTCGTCTCCACCGACCACTGCCCCTTCTGCTTCGTCGGCCAGAAGGAACTGGGCCGTGGCGACTTCTCCAAGATTCCCAACGGACTGCCGGGCGTGGAGAACCGGATGGACCTCCTCCATCAGGCGGTCGTCGACGGACACCTCACCCGCCGCCGCTGGATCGAGGTCGCCTGCGCGACCCCGGCCCGGATGTTCGGCCTCTACCCGAAGAAGGGCACCATCGCGCCGGGCGCGGACGCCGACGTCGTCATCTACGACCCGCACGCCGAGCAGACCCTCTCGGTCGAGACCCACCACATGAACGTCGACTACTCCGCGTACGAGGGCAAGCGGATCACCGGCCAGGTGGAGACCGTGCTCTCGCGCGGCGATGTGGTCATCGACCAGCGCAAGTTCACCGGCCGGGCGGGACACGGCCAGTACACCCCCCGAGGCACCTGTCAGTACCTGAACTAGGAGTTCCACGTCATGGACTTCGGACTCGTCCTGCAGACCGACCCGCCGGCCGCGGCCGTCGTCTCACTGATGCGGCGCGCGGAACGCAATGGCTTCCGCTACGGATGGACCTTCGACTCGGCGGTGCTCTGGCAGGAGCCCTTCGTCATCTACAGCCAGATTCTCGAACACACCCAGAAGCTCCACGTCGGACCCATGGTGACCAACCCCGGAACCAGGACCTGGGAGGTGACCGCCTCCACCTTCGCGACGCTGAACGACATGTTCGGCAACCGCACGGTGTGCGGCATCGGGCGCGGCGACTCCGCGATGCGCGTCGCGGGCCGCAAGCCCAACACCCTGGCCAGGCTCGGCGATGCGATCGGCGTCATCCGCGACCTCGCCGAGGGGCGGGAGGCCGTCGTCGACGGGCAGTCCATTCAGCTGCCGTGGGTCCGGGACGGCAAGCTGCCGGTGTGGATGGCGGCATACGGGCCCAAGGCGCTGGCGCTCGCGGGCCAGAAGGCCGACGGGTTCATCCTCCAGCTCGCCGACCTGTATCTGACCGAGTCAATGGTCAAGGCGGTCCGCACCGCTGCGTCGGACGCCGGACGCGACCCGGACTCCATCACCATCTGCGTCGCCGCGCCCGCATACGTGGGCGACGACATCGAGCACGCCCGCGACCAGTGCCGCTGGTTCGGCGGAATGGTCGGCAACCACGTCGCCGACCTGGTGACCCGCTACGGCGAGCACTCCGACCTGGTGCCCGACGCTCTCACCTCGTACATCAAGGCGCGCGAGGGCTACGACTACAGCCACCACGGCCGCGCCGGGAACCCGTCCACGGACTTCGTCCCGGACGAGATCGTCGACCGCTTCTGTCTGCTCGGCCCGGCCGATGCGCACATCGAGAAGCTGAAGGCGCTGCGCGAGCTGGGCGTCCACCAGTTCGCGGTCTACAACATGCATGACGCGAAGGAAGCGACCATCGACGCGTACGGCTCCCAGATCATCCCGGCACTCAACCGCTGAAGGAGCCACCGCCCATGGCCGCGACCGTTCCGCCCGCTCCGTTCGACCGCTCGATAAACGACCCGGCGGGCCGCGTCGAGCTCGCGCTCGGCTCGGCACCCGCCGACAGCCGCTTCGTCAATGACGATCTGCTGCCCGTCCCCGTCGCGCAACGCCGCTGGACGACGTACAACTTCGCCGCGCTCTGGGTCGGCATGGCCCACAACATCCCGTCCTGGCTGCTCGCTTCCGGCCTTGTCGCCCTCGGCATGGACTGGAAGCAGGCGGTGTTCACGATCGCCCTCGCCAATCTGATCGTGCTCGCACCGATGCTGCTGACCGGGCACGCCGGACCGAAGTACGGCATTCCCTTCCCCGTCCTCGCACGCGCCTCCTTCGGGCTGCGCGGAGCGAATCTGCCGGCGCTGGTACGCGCCGGCGTGGCCTGTGCCTGGTTCGGCATCCAGACCTGGATCGGCGGGCAGGGCATCTTCATCCTGCTCGGCAAGATCTTCGGCGGCTGGGCGAAGGCGGCCGAGGTCGGCGGGCAGCCGTGGACGCTGTGGGTGTGCTTCGTACTCTTCTGGGTGCTCGAACTGGCCATCATCTACCGGGGGATGGAGACGCTGCGGCGGTTCGAGAACTGGGCCGCGCCGTTTGTCATCGTCGGCGCGCTGGTCCTGCTGGTGTGGATAACCGCCAAGGCGGGTGGCCTCGGGCCGCTCCTCGACCAGCCTTCGAAGCTCGGCTGGGGCGCCGACTTCTGGCCGGTCTTCTTCCCTTCGCTGATGGGGATGATCGCCTTCTGGTCGACGCTCTCCCTGAACATCCCGGACTTCACCCGTTTCGGCGCGGGCCAACGCGCCCAGATCTGGGGCCAGTCGCTCGGCCTGCCGACGACAATGACCCTCTTCGCACTGCTGTCGGTCTTCGTCACCTCCGGCTCCCAGGCGGTGTACGGCGCGGCGGTCTGGGACCCGGTCGCGCTCGCCGCCAAGACCGACAACGTCTTCGGCCTGCTCTTCGCCCTGGTGACCGTGTTGATCGCGACGATCTCGGTGAACATCGCGGCCAACGTCGTCTCACCCGCGTACGACCTGGCGAACCTGGCGCCGAAGCTGATCAGCTTCCGTAGGGGAGCGCTGATCACGGGCATCGTCGGCGTCCTGATAATGCCGTGGAAGCTGACCGAGACACCCGAGCTCTACATCTTCACCTGGCTCGGCCTGGTCGGCGGTCTGCTCGGCACGGTCGCGGGCATTCTGATCGCCGACTACTGGGTCATCCGCCGCACCGTCCTCGACCTGGCCGGTCTCTACACCCCGGGCGGCCGCTACTGGTACACCTCCGGCTGGAATCTGCGCGCGGTGGCCGCGTTCGTGGTCGGCGGGTTGCTTGCGGTGGGCGGTTCGCACTCGGCGGAGGGGAAGGGCCCGTTTCCCGAGGACGGACTGATCCCCTTCCTGAAGCCGCTCGCGGACTACGGCTGGGCGGTGGGACTCGCGGCGGCGATGGTGCTGTATGTGGCGTTGATGCGTTCGGCCGGGATCCAGCGGCGGGAGCCGGTGTCGTAGTCGTAGACCGGGCGGCCCTTGATGCCGCTCGTACGGAAGGGCTGTCCGTTGTCGTCGAGTCGTACGGTGCCGGAGCGGTCGCCGCTGCTCCACTCCAACTCCAGGTACCAGTCGCAGTCACAGGTGACCGTACGGCCGAAGACCAGCAGTGACTCGGGGTCGGTGGCCGACACCTTGTAGGGGAAGGAGACGGCGGGGATCGGCTCACCGGCGTCGTTGCCCGCCATGGGGCGGGCGACCGGGCGGGACTTGTCGAGGTCGACGTCGAACAGGCGGGGAGTGAGCGAGCCGCCGCATCCGAGGTTCATGCGGTAGACGCTGCGCTTCGGTGGCGTACGACGCGCGGTCACGCGGACCCGAATCGACTGCAGGACCACCGCCTTGTCGCTCTTGCCCTGCACGGTGATCCGCACTCCGGTGTCGGTGGCGTGCACGGCGCCGACGGACCGTGCCCAGGGCTCGGCGTCGGCTTCGGCCGGTGGCGGGGGGACATCGGCGGGATCGCGGTCGAGGAGATAGGCGTGATCGCACCCGTTCCGCCAGGTGTGCTCGTTGGTGCTCCAGGTGAACGGCAAGGTGCCGCGCCCGGGTTCCGAGGGGGCGGTGGAGCGTTCGGACGGGGTCGCCGGGGGGCGGCTCGCGCCGGGGCCGGTGGATCCGGGATTCCGGTCGTCGGGACCGGAGACCGTGGCGTCGGGAGTGGCGAGCGGGGTGGGGCGGGAGCCGTCCTGGGGAGGCAGAGCGGAGCCGGTGGCTCCGGTGCGGGGCTCCTGCGCGGCGGTCCGCCGTCGGTCCGCCGCCGAGAGGGGGGTGTCGACGAACGCCATGAGCAGGGCGAGCGTGACGACCGTCGCGACGAAGGCCGCGCCGACGTGCACGGCGCGGCGCCTCCACCACGGGCGGGCGGGTGATGCGGCGGGTGATGCGGCCGGTGGTGCGGCGAGGGGCTTGTGGGGCGCGGCCGACGGCTCAGGAGCGGGTACGGACGCGGTATTGGGGACCTCTTCCGTGACGGGAGCCGTCTCCGGGCCGCTGTCGTCTCCCGGCTTCTCGGTGGTGGTTTCCGGCTGCCCCGCGGCCTCCCGGCCGGCCGCCGTGGCCGCCGACTTCGCCGCGTCCTCCTGGCGTATCCGCCGTTCCGCGTCCGCCATGACCCACAGCCGGTGCAGCGCGACGAGGTCGTCGCCCGCGCATCCGCAGAGGCGGGCCAGCCGCTCCACCGGTGCGAACTCCAACGGCACCGTCTGCCCCGCGCAGTACCGGTGCAGCGTCGACGCGCTGACGCCCACCCGGCGCGCCAACGCCCCGTAACTGCGGCCGGATCCGTCCCGGATCTCGCGCAGCCGCCGGGCGAAGGCTCCGGTCTCGGTATCTCTCGGTGTTCCCAACCGCTCCAGCTCCCCCCGGCCGTCCCAGGACGGCATTCCAGCCCACTGAATAAACCCACGTCAACGGGGGTGGAATGGTTCCACCGTCCCAGGAGGGCGCGGAATGCTTGCCGCCACTCCCGGGCCCGCCGAAGCTGGTGATCGTTCAGCAAGCCACCGAACCGGGGGAAGCTCTTCCATGAACTACATCCGCACCGCTGCTGTTTCCGCCGCAGCCGTGGGCCTGACCATCGCCTCATTCACCTCGGCCACGGCCGCCGCTCCCGTAGCACCGAAGTTCCTCTCGGCGTCGCAGTTGCCGGCCTCCATCAGCCCGTGGCACGCCGACCCGGTGAAGCAGGGTCTGCCCGGCTCCGGCTCGGTGTGCACCGCGGGGATCGCGCCGAGGGCGTCCAGCAAGTACCGCGACTTCAGGACCGAACTGGACACCGGCGCACGTCAGACGACCACGGTCGTCTCCAGCGAAGCCAAGGCGAGGGCGCTCGCCGCCAAGCTCCGCACATCGATCGAGGGCTGCCTCGAGCGGCTCAAGGAGGAGAACCCGGGGCTCGAGGGCGAGGCGTTCTACCACGGCAAGGTGAATGTCGAGGAGGGAGCGCACATCTACAGCATCGACACGTCCCACCCCGAGGTCGGCTCGACCGACATCGGCCTGTACTCGGTCGGCCGTGACGGCCGGACGGTGACGGTGCTCGAGTGGGGCCAGATGGGCGAGCTCGACGGCGCGCCGCTGGAGGGATTCAAGAAGACCGCGCGGGTCTCCGTCGCCAAGCTCTACTGAGCCCGGGACGAACCGCCCCTGGCCATGAGTAAGGAGGAGCCCCTAGGGACTCCACCTCCCGGTGGACCGGCACGGGTCGAGC
>NZ_JBSFMS010000147.1:0-17318 GCF_053599675.1 Streptomyces sp. NPDC000880
GTTCCGGGTAGTCCAGGACCAGGGTTGAGGTCTGGCTCACCACATTCGTGTGGGAGCTCAACGGGTAGCCCCGGTTCTTGGGCGGTCCTACTTGAAGGACCGAAGGCGCAGGCTGTTGGTGACGACGAAGACGGACGAGAAGGCCATGGCGGCACCAGCGATCATGGGGTTGAGCATGCCGGCGGCGGCGAGCGGCAGGGCTGCGACGTTATAACCGAAGGCCCAGAACAGGTTGCCCTTGATGGTGGTCAGAGTCTTTCGGGAGAGGCGGATGGCGTCCGCCGCGACCCGCAGGTCGCCTCGTACGAGGGTGAGGTCGCCCGCCTCGATTGCCGCGTCTGTGCCGGTGCCCATAGCCAGGCCCAGGTCGGCCGTGGCGAGGGCGGCCGCGTCGTTGACGCCGTCACCGACCATCGCGACCGTACGGCCCTCGGTCTGCAGTCGCTTGACCACGTCGACCTTGTCCTGCGGCAGGACCTCGGCGATCACCTCGTCGATACCGACGGCCCGGGCGACCGACTCGGCGACGAGTTGGTTGTCGCCGGTCAGCAGAACGGGCTTCAGGCCCAGCCTTCGCAGCTCGGCCACCGCCTCGGCGCTGGTCTCCTTGATCGCGTCGGCGACGGTGAGGACGCCGCGCGCCTCGCCGTCCCAGGCGACGGCGACTGCCGTACGGCCCTCGGCCTCTGCGGCGGCCTTGGCCTCGGCCAGTTCGCGGGGCAGTTCGATGACCCACTCCTTGAGGAGCTTCTCGCGTCCGACGAGTACGGCGTGCCCGTCGACGACGCCTTGGACGCCGAGGCCGGCGATGTTCTCGAAGTTCTCCGGCACGGGCAGGCTTCCGGTCCGCTCGACGGCACCGGCCGCGATGGCCTGGGCGATCGGGTGCTCGGAGGCGTGCTCCAACGCGCCTGCCAGCCGCAGCAGTTCGGCCTCGTCCACGCCCGGTGCGGTGAAGACGTTCTGAAGCTGCATGCGGCCCGTGGTGACCGTGCCGGTCTTGTCCAGGACGACCGTGTCGACGCGGCGGGTGGACTCCAGGACCTCGGGACCCTTGATGAGGATGCCGAGCTGGGCACCGCGGCCGGTGCCCACCATCAGGGCGGTTGGCGTGGCCAGTCCGAGGGCGCACGGGCAGGCGATGATCAGGACGGCTACGGCGGCCGTGAAGGCTGCAGTGGCGTCGCCCGTGACGCCGAGCCAGGCGCCAAGGGTGGTGGCGGCGATCAGCAGGACCGCGGGGACGAAGACGGCGGAGATCCGGTCGGCGAGGCGCTGGACCTCGGCCTTGCCGTTCTGCGCGTCCTCGACGAGCTTGGCCATGCGGGCGAGTTGCGTGTCGGCGCCGATGCGGGTCGCCTCGACGACCAGGCGCCCGCTGGCGTTCACGGTCGCCCCGGTCACCGCGTCGCCGACGGTCACGTCCACCGGCACGGACTCGCCGGTCAGCATGGAGGCATCCACCGCGGAGGCGCCCTCGATGACGGTCCCGTCGGTGGCGATCTTCTCTCCGGGGCGTATGACGAACCGGTCGCCGACCGCCAACTGCGCGATAGGGATACGTACTTCCTTGCCGTCCCGCAGCACCGAGACGTCCTTCGCGCCCAGTTCCAGCAGGGCCCTGAGTGCGGCACCCGCCTTGCGCTTGGACTTCGCCTCCAGGTAGCGCCCGGCGAGTATGAACGTGGTTACGCCGGCCGCGGCCTCCAGGTAGATGGAGGATGACCCGTCCGAGCGGGAGATGGTGAACTCGAAGCCGTGCCGCATGCCCGGCATTCCGGCGTGCCCGAAGAACAGCGCCCACAGCGACCAGCCGAGCGCGGCGAGCGTACCGATGGACACCAACGTGTCCATGGTCGCGGCGCCGTGCCGGGCGTTCGTCCAGGCGGCCTTGTGGAAGGGGAAGGCGCCCCAGACGACGACGGGTGCGGCCAGCGTCAGCGAGAGCCACTGCCAGTTGTCGAACTGCAGTGCCGGGACCATCGCCATCAGGACAACCGGCACCGAGAGCGCGAGCGACACGAACAGGCGCTGCCGCAGGGAGAGCAACTCCCCGTCCGCAGCAGGCGGAGCCGCCCGGATCTCGCCCTCTTCGCTGGCCGGGGGAGCGGGAGGAGGTGGCTCCTCGGCCGTGTAGCCGGTCTTCTCGACAGTGGCGATGAGGTCGGCCACCCCGATCCCGTCCGCGTAAGCGATCTTCGCCTTCTCCGTGGCGAAGTTGACGGTCGCCGTGACGCCGTCCATGCGGTTGAGCTTCTTCTCGATACGGGCCGCGCACGAGGCGCAGGTCATGCCGCCGATGGAGAGCTGCACCTCGGAGGGGAATACGGGCGCGGGCGCCTTGTCGGGGAGTGTCTTCTCGGGAGCCGTGCTGGTCATAGAGATTCTCCTGGGGGAGGCCGGGACGTACGGCGTCCGTATCAGCGGAGCGGTACGTCCCGGCGGGGAGCGAATCGCGTGGTCCGAGGCGGCCTGGCCTCGGAGGGGCTCACACCGTGCCGACGAGCTCGTAACCCGCCTCGTCGACGGCGGCGCTGACGGCTTCCTCGTCGAGCGGGGCAGCGGAAGTGACGAACACTTCACCGGACTTGGCGACGGCCGTGACTGCTGTGACGCCGTCCAGCGCGGATATCTCCTGCGAGACCGCGCCCTCGCAGTGGCCGCAGGTCATGCCGGACACCTTGTAGACGGTGGTGACCCCGCCGCCCTGGGCGTCGGCCGCGGCGCCGGAGTGGCAGGAACCGTCGGGGGAGCAGCAGGAGCCGGAGTTCTTCTGGTCGGTCATGGCTTCTTCCTCAGGTGTCGATGCGTGGGCTGGGCTGCCAGGGGAGGAGCTCCATCCCTGCTCCTCCCAACGGGGTCAACCATATACCCCCTAGGGGTATTCCTGGAGTGTGACCTCGCCCACGAAGTCCCTGCCTGCTTCAAGGGCGTCCCTGGCAGGCGCGTAGGGGAGGTGGGTCGCGTCAACGTGATCGGCGCCCTCCTCGGCCCGCCGACACGGCGTTGCACCCACTGCCGGCCAGGGGCAGGTCAAGGCTGCCGAGGGCACCACGTCACCGGGAGGCGACAGACCATGCCGGACGAGCGGGAGCTGGCCGAGGCCCAGCGACGGCACTGGCAGGAGGCGTACACCGCTCACCCCGTGTATGTACGGCGAGGAGCCGTCCTCGCCCGCAGTCCACGCCGTCGGAGTCTTCCGGGCGGCCGGAGCGCGGGACGTGCTGGAGCTGGGATGCGGGCACCGTCGCGACGCGCTGTTCTTCGCCCGCGAGGGCTTCACCGTCCAGGCCACCGACTTCAGTCCGGTCGGACTGGAGCAGTTGCGCGCCGCAGCCCGGGCCCAGGGCGTCGGCGAGCGGGTGACCTGCGCGGTGCACGACGTGCGCGAGCCGCTCCGGCTGCCGGACGCCTCGGTGGACGCAGTCTTCGCCCACATGCAGCTGCGCATGGCCCTGTTCACCAAGGAGACCCACGCGAGGGCGCCGGTCTGCTGTACGTCAGCCTGAAGCCGCGCCCGGACGATTCAGGTCTTCCCGTACTCGTCGTGGCGGCGCAGCCAGTGAGTTTCCTCGCCCTCCTCGTGGCGGCCCATCGGCGTGGTCGAGGAGGCTGTAGTAGACCATGGCGGGCTCGAGGCCGCGCGCGGTGGTGACGTATGTCCGGTAGACGGTGCCGTCCGAGAGCGCGTATGCGCTCAGCCCGGGCCCCTCGGTGACGTACCCGAGCACGTACGTGCCGGTCGCCTCCGCCATCTGACGCACGGTCGGCGGGATCTCGCCCTCGAGGAACGGCCTCAGCTCCTCCTCGGTGTGCAGGAAGCCGAGGTCGCGGTGGAAGTCGCTGCCGACGGTGGAGACCCAGTCGAAGCTCCAGCCCATCCGCTCCCTGTAGGCAAGGAGCTTGTCGAGCGGTGCCCGCGAGGAGCAGATCAGCGTCACGTCGCGGGCCTTGAGGTGGACGGCGTTGGGGTCGAGGGTGTCCGCGATCGAGGAGCAGACCGGGCATCCGGCCTCGTAGGGCGGGCCGAACATGAAGTGGTAGATGAGCAGCTGCGAGCGCTCGTCGAAGAGGCCCGCGAGCGGCTTGGTCCCGTCATCGGTCTCGAAGGGGTAGTCTTTCTCGACTGGCACCCAGGGAAGCTGCCGCCGCTTCCGCGTGAGCTCGTCGCTGCGTCGGGTGAGTTCCTTCTCCTCCGTGAGCAGCTCCTCTCGGGCTGCCTTGAATTCCTCCTGTGTGCCGACCTTGTGCTCGGGCATTGCCTCTCCCTCCTGTGTGGGAGCAGACCACCGGACCGCGTGTGGCCGCCTGCAGCGGCTGCCGGTAGTGACTGCACCGGCGTACCCGTCCGTCCTCGCGGCAACGGGCCGTCGACCCAACTAGATGATTGATGCGCTTTCTGGTCTGTTGAGCCCTACTCGCGGTCGGCGCAGAGGTCGGCGGTCAGCGCCGCACAGGCCCACTCCTCCCAGGCGTCGGGGGACCAGCCGCGGTCGCGGACGAAGACCAGGTACAGCTCGGGGCTGAGCAGCCCGTACAGCAGGTCGGCGGCGCGGGTGACGTCGACGTCGGGGCGGGCGTCGGGCTTGGAGGCCAGCGCCTTCGCCGCGGCGTGCTGGACGGTGTAGCGCGGGTCCGGACCGGCGGGCCACTGCGCGGCGATTTCCGGGTCGGTGGCCGCGGCGGCCGCGATCAGCGGCATGATCGGGGCGACCCGGCCGAGGATCTCGCGCACGCCCCGCACGTGGGCGCGCAGTTGGCCGACCGCGGTGGGCTCGGCGCACGCGGCGCGGAACCAGGCGCGGTCCATCGTGGCGACCGGTTCGGCGTCGCCGGCGATGGACGTGTCGACGACGTCCTTGAACAGCGCGCGCTTGTTGCGGAACACGAAGTAGACGGTCTGGACTGCCACGCCCGCGCGGTCAGCGACCTCCTGAAGGCTAGTCGCCCCATACCCCTGCGCGACGAACAGTTCCCGCGCCGCCGCGACGACCTTCTCGCGGGTGCGCCGCGAGCGCTCGGCCCGCTTGTCGGGGCGCTTGACGGGGCGCTTGACGGTTCGCTTGTCGGATCCCTTGACCGCATCCATGCCGGGAGTCTATCTCTAGAGTTAGTCACTAGAGTTGGACTCTAGATTCTTGGAGGGTAGCGATGAGCGAGACTCGGACGGCTGCGGAGCTCGACCAAGAGGCGGCCGTGCGCCGCTCGTTGGAGGACTACTACCGGGGCGGCAAGCCGCCGTGGGACAGCGGCGTCACGCCGCCCGAGCTGGTGACCCTGGTGGAGGGGCCCGGCGCGCTGACGCCCGGTCACGCCCTCGAACTCGGCTGCGGCACCGGGACCAACGCGGTGTATCTGGCCCGGCACGGCTGGCGGGTGGCGGCCGTCGACCTGGTCGACCGGGCGGTCCGGCAGGCCCGGGAGAAGGCCGACGCGGCGGGGGTGGACGTCACGGTGCTGTGCGGGGACGTCACCCGGCTTGACGAAATGGGCGTGCCCGGCCCGTACGATCTGTTCTTCGATCTGAGCTGCTACTGCGGCATTCCGCCGCACCGCCGCGACGCCTACGCCGCCGGCCTCACGACGCGCGCCGCCCCGGGAGCGCAGCTGCTGATGTTCGGGTACGGACCCGAGGCGTTCGACGACCCGATCTCCGGCGTCACCGCGGACGAACTCCGCGCCAGGTTCGCCGGGTGGCAGCTGGTCGACGTGACGCCCGGCACGAACCCGGTCCTGACTTTCTGGTTCACGCTGCACCGCACCGCCGCCGCAGCGTGAGGGTAGTCGTGAACACCGACCTGGACACTCTCCTCATCGCACTGTACGTGGAGTTGACGGACCGGATCCTGCCCGCACGGCAGATCCGGCCGCGTCCCGGGTCCGGGCGCCGGGCAGCGGTGACCGACGCCGAGCTGGTCTGCCTGGCCGTCGCCCAGGTGCTGCTGCGGTTCAACAACGAGCGGCACTGGCTGCGCGCCGTCCCCGCCCTGGTCGGGGCACCTCTTCCCGCACTTGCTGTCACAGAGCGAGTACAACCGCCGGCTGCGAGCGGCCGGGGAGTTGATGGAGGCGGCCCTGCGGTGCTGGCCGCGCGCACCCCGTCCACGGCGGAGCTGCTGCGGCTGATGGACGGCACCCCCGTGCCGTGCGGCGCCTACCGCCAGACCGCGCACCGCTCGGATCTGGCCGGATGGGCCGGCTACGGCTTCGATAAGTCCCACCACCGCTTCTACTGGGGTGCCGAGCTGATGCTGCTATGCGCCCCGGACGGGGCGGTGACCGGGTTCGGGCTGGTCAACCCCAAGCTCGTCAAGGAGCGCGAGGCGGCGCTGCTGGTGTTCGCCGAGCTCAAGAACCGCCCCTGGCCGGGCACCTTGGACGTGTGCGACAAGGCTTCGCCGGGGCGGACTTCGCGGCGGAACTCGCCGCGTTAGAGATCACCGTCGTCCGGCCTGCCCGCAAGGACGAGCCGGACGATCCCAGCTTCCCGTTCTGGCTGCGGCAGCGGATCGAGTCGGTCAACTGGACCCTCAAGGGCCAGCTCGGCCTCGCCGACCACGGCGCGCGCGTGCTGTCGGGATTGTGGGCCCGCATGGTCCAGCGAATCCTCGCCCGCAACGCGGCGATCTGGCACAACTGGACCACTGAGGCTCCCCGCCCGAGGGGCCTGGCGCGGTCACAGTGCCAGGCCCTCGTGCTGGTGCTGCCGATGCAGGACCGGGTGATCGGCACAGCCGTCGGCACCGCGTGATGGGCCTCGCTGCAGTCGCCATGACCCGCGAGACGACCCGGACAAGTAGTGCCGGGGCCGAAACGGTGACGACCCACCAAACCGTGTGCGTTTCGGTGTGCCGTCGGCCACATTCAGGCAGGTCACACGTGGTTTTCGGGAGGGAAGCGATGCTGGCCGCGGGGTCGGCGCCACGGTCGGAACTTCGCCGTGAGCGAACGCCTCGCGAAGTGGCTCTGAGCTGTGGAAATCTGCCAACAGCGGAAGCTGGGCGCGTCGTTCGGGCGCTACGAGACTCGAAAAGAGCAACGGTCAAAAGACCGTGTGCGTATTGGCATGCACTCAAAAACTCCTGACCTGTATTTCTGCAGGTCAGGAGCTTGATCCGGAGTGCCCCCGGCAGGATTCGAACCTGCGCACACGGCTCCGGAGGCCGTTGCTCTTTCCTCTGAGTGGCGGGGTGTGTCGCCCCGCATAGGAGCGTGTGTCTTCGGCCGAGTCCGTACCGGCCTCATAGAAAGAAGCGATCCTCCGCCACCCATGAACGGATGGTCACAGCACCGCTGAGACCATCCGTTTCATGGGTATCGCCCCCAGGGAGCCTCTTACTCTCCGTGACGCTTGGGGGTCCTCAGGCGCCGTCGCGGCGGTGGGCCGGTCGTGGGTCGACACCCGCGACCGGGGGAGTGCCGCCAGAGCTGACCCGCGCGCAGCAGGGCGCCGTGGCCGAGGAGGGGGAGCGGATGCTCACCACTCTGTCCTCGGCCACCGCGCACGACATCCGCTTCGGGACCTTCAGCGAGTAGCGGGAAGCGGGAAGCGGGAAGCGGGAGTCAGTCCGCGCGGCCCGTCGCCGCCACCGTCACGCCCAGGCCGATCATCGCGAACCCGCCCGCGCCGCCCACCATCGACAGCCGGCGCTCCGAGCGGGCGAACCAGCTGCGCGCCGCCGCCGCGCCCAGACCCCAGAGCGTGTCCGTCACCAGGCCGATCGAGATCGGGACCAGGCCGAGCAGCAGCATCTGCGCGGGCAGATGGCCCGCCGAGTGGTCCACGAACTGCGGCAGCACCGCGGCGAAGAAGACGATGCCCTTGGGGTTGGTGACGCCCACCAGGACGCCGTCCACGACCGTACGCACGTCGCCGCGCGCCGGTCCTGCCGGGGCCGCCATGTCCGAGACCTTCATGTCCCTGCGGTGCCGGAAAGCCTGCACACCGAGGAAGACCAGATACGCCGCGCCGGCCAGCTTCACCGCCAGGAACACCGCGGCCGACCGCTCCACCAGCGCGCCGACGCCCAGCGCGACGGCGACGACCAGGACGTACGAGCCGAAGACATTGCCCAGGGCGGTGGCCACCGCAGTCCGGCGGCCGTGGGCGAGAGCCCGGCCGATCACGAACAGCACGCTCGGCCCCGGGATCACGATCACCAGCAGGGACATCGCGGCGAATGCGAGGAAGCGGTCCGTCGACACCATCCCGTCATTCAACGCGATGCCCGGCTGCCCGCCCAGGGCGAGGCTTCTCCGGCCGGCTGCCACGGACCGGCGAGCTGGACGCCGCTACGGCAGCAGCCCCGCGCGCCTCGCCGCCACCACCGCTTCCACTCGGGTGTGCGTCCCCAACTTCCGCATCGCGGCCCGCAGATAGCCCTTCACCGTCTCCGGCTTCAGGCCGAGCCGCTCGGCCGCGCCCGCATTCGTCGAGCCCGCCGCGACGCACGCCAGCACGTCCAGCTCGCGCGGCGTCAGCGTGACCGTGTGCTCGCGCGGCCGGCCGCCCGCCGCGGTCGCCAGCCGGCCGCAGACCGACAGCAGCGCCTCACGCAGCGCCTGGTCGACGATCCGCGGGGCCAGCGACCGCAGCTCGCCGTGCGCCTCGCGGACCTCCTCCCATGCTCCGGGACCCGCCACCGGCTCCCGCGCCGCCGCCAGTAGTCGCTGCACCTCGTCCCGTACGACCAGCGCCTGCTCCACATCGCGCGCCGCCGCCACCGCGGCGTCGAAGGCCCGGTCGCCGATCGTCATCGGTTCACGCAGCGCGCCGTACAGCACGCCCCGTACCTTGCGCCGTACGACGACGGGCACCGCGAGCACCGAGCGCAGCCCCTCCGCCGCGACCGCCGCGTCGTACTCGTGGCTGATGTGCCGCGCCGAGCGGTAGTCGGTCACCGCGCACGGCCGGCACAGCGCGATGGACTTGCCGCCGAGACCATTGCCCGCGCAGATCGCGAGGCCCCGCAGCGCGCCCGTCGCCGCGCCGCTCAGTTCGGCGATCCGCAGCTGGCGTGCGTCGTGCAGCAGACCCCCGAACGCGACCGGCAGCCCGGTCGCCCGGCGCAGCCGCAGCAGCGCCGTTCGCATCTCCACCGCATCGGCCGGCTCGTGCACTTCCTCTTCTCTCCGTGCTGGGTCACCCCCGTACGGGGGTAGTGAGACCTGGGCCACTGATTACACGATGTCGGTAGCCGGTCCCGCAATGAGGAGGACACATGACGTCAGGCAGTGCGACGGAAAGTTTCCGGGCAGCCCGGGACTTTCTGCTGCAGCACCGGGAGGACTACGCGACGGCGTACGAAGGCTTCGCCTGGCCGCGGCCCGAGCGCTTCAACTGGGCGCTTGACTGGTTCGACGAGATCGCCACCGGCAACGACAGGACCGCGCTGCACATCGTCGAGGAGGACGGCCGCGAGATCACCGTCTCGTTCAGCGAGATGTCCGTGCGCTCGAACCAGGTCGCCAACTGGCTGCGGGCCCGGGGCGTACGGGCCGGGGACCGGATCCTGGTGATGCTCGGCAACCAGCAGGAACTGTGGATGATCGCGCTCGCCGCGATGAAGCTGCGGGCGGTCGTCATCCCCGCCACCCCGCTGCTCGGTCCGCTGGACCTCAAGGACCGGATCGAACGCGGACGCGCCCGGCACGTCATCGTGCGAGAGACGGACACCGCCAAATTCGCCGAGGTGCCGGGGGACTACACCCGGATCGCGGTGGCGGACCGAGGCGCTGCCGACGTGCCGGGCTGGCTCGAATTCGACGGGGCGTTCTCCGCGCCGGGTGACTTCGAGCCGGACGGTGTCACGCACGCCCACGACCCGCTGATGCTCTACTTCACCTCCGGCACGACCGCCCGTCCCAAGCTGGTCGAGCACACCCATCTCTCGTACCCCGTAGGCCACTTGGCGACCATGTACTGGATCGGGCTCAAGCCCGGCGATGTGCATCTGAACATCTCCTCGCCCGGCTGGGCAAAGCACGCCTGGTCCAATCTCTTCGCGCCCTGGAACGCCGAGGCGACCGTCTTCATCCATAACTACACACGCTTCGACGCGGTCCGGCTGATGGCGGAGATGGACCGCGCGGGAGTGACCAGCTTCTGCGCCCCGCCCACCGTGTGGCGGATGCTGATCCAGGCGGACCTCGGCCAGCTGCGTACGCCGCCGCGCGAGGTCGTCGCGGCCGGAGAGCCGCTCAACCCCGAGGTCATCGAGACCGTACGGCGCGAGTGGGGCGTCACCGTCCGGGACGGGTTCGGGCAGACGGAGACGGCCGTGCAGGTCTCCAACAGCCCAGGTCAGCTGCTGAAGGCCGGCTCCATGGGCCGTCCGAGCCCGGGCTACCAGGTGGTGCTCCTCGACCCGGTCACGGGCGAGCCGGGCGCCGCGGAGGGCGAGATCTCGCTGGATCTGTCCGGCGATCCGGTCGGTCTGATGACCGGGTACCACGGGGACCCGGAGCGTACGGCCGAGGCGATGGCCGGCGGCTTCTACCGCACCGGCGACATCGGCGCGCGTGACGCCGACGGATACATCACCTACACCGGCCGCTCGGACGACGTCTTCAAGGCGTCCGACTACAAGATCTCGCCGTTCGAGCTGGAGAGCGCGCTGCTGGAGCACGAGGCGGTGGCGGAGGCGGCGGTGGTGCCCGCACCCGACCCGGTACGGCTCGCCGTGCCGAAGGCATACATCGTGCTTGCGGAGGGCTGGGAGCCGGGCCCCGACACGGCGAAGCTGCTCTTCGAGCACTCGCGCTCCGTCCTCGCCCCGTACAAGCGCGTCCGCCGCCTCGAGTTCGCGGAACTGCCCAAGACCGTCTCGGGGAAGATCCGCAGGATCGAGCTGCGCGAGCGTACGGCCGACGGCTCGGCCGCCGAGTACGACGAGGCGGACCTGCGATGACGCTTTCCTACGCGCATGGCACCGGCGCGAGGCCCGCTGCTCGGCGACACCATCGGCCAGAACCTCGACCGGACGATCGCCGCGTACCCCGACCACGACGCGCTGGTCGACGTGCCGGCGGTCCGGCCGACGACGGGCGCGACCAGGTCAGCCAGTCGCTTACTGGTGTGGGGGACGGCCCCCTTCAGCCGGTCGGCCTTTTGCTTCGTGCCACCGGCCAGTAGGGAGCTGCGCTCGACGTTGGCCAGTGCGGCGGCGAACTCCTCGGCGCTGCACTCGGCCTCTCCTCGGCCGAACGCGGCGCGCATGTTGTCGCCGAGAGCAGCTCGCGCACTACAAGATCCCGCGCCGCCTCGAGATCCTCGCCGACTTCCCGATGACGGTGAGCGGCAAGGTCAGAAAGGTGGAACTGCGCCGGCGGTACGGCTCTGCGGAGGAGGGCTGGCCAGCTCCCGGCGCATGCACACCCGCGGCCAGTGGTCCAGGCCGTACCGGGCCTCCGCGCGTCTGATCTCCCTCAGTCCTTCGGTGAGTTCGGCATCGGCAAGTGCGCGGAAGCCCAGGCGCGTGTAGTACGGCGCGTTCCACGGGACCTCGGCGAAGGTTGTCAGGGTGAGAGCCGTCAGCCCGTCGGCGGCCGCACACGCGGCGAGGTGGTCGATCAGGGCGCTGCCGAGCCCCCGGCGGGCGGCGGCCGGGTGGACCGAGAGCTGCTCGATATGGGCCGCGCCGTCGATCGTGTCGGAGATCAGATACGCGACCGGACGGTCGGCGGCGTCGGCCGACACCCAGGCGCGACCCAGGCGGCGGTAGCGCTCCAGCAGGTCGAGCGCCGGGGGCTCGTCGTCGGCGATCACCGCCATGCCGAGGCCGCGGAAGGGCTCGCCGGCCGCCCTCTCGATGTCCTGGAGCAGGGGGAGTTCGGCGATCGCGGCCGGTCGGATACGCATATGGGGAGTATGGCCCAGCCGTTTCGGGCCCTGCAGCTCGCGCCGCCGGAGGCGTCGTCGTGGAGCCGTGTCAGACGCCGGTGGAGATGAGCTTGTCCGCCGGGGCGTTGACCGGCTGCGGGCTGCCCGTGAGGTCCATGACGAAGAGCGGGATGCCGAGATCGTCCGCGCGGGACCTGGCGTCGTCCGCGTACCCCGCGAGGGAGAAGAAGACGCTCGACGCGGAGATGCTCAGCCCGTTCAGCCACAGGCACTCGACATCGCGCAGCGTGGCGGGGCGGGTGGACGGGTCGACCTGGGCGACCAGGCCGGGGCCGCGCAGATCTATTCCGGACGAGGGCCGGACCTCCGGCTGCACGACGTCCCGGAACCCCAGCCACTTCAGATAGAGCGCAGCCGCGGTCACCGCGTCCCGCGCGGTGCGGATCGTGACCGGGCGGAAGGAGGGGCGTGCCACGGCTGTCGCGGTGCGCGGCAGCCGGATGTGCGACGGGCGTGCCGCTGAGGGCGCCGTTGAGCCGGGCGCGGCCGGGGCGGGGGCAGGGGCGCTCACCGGGCGGACCGGGACGCGCAGCACCGTGCCGCACAGGCAGCCGAGCTCCGGCTGCGGCCACTGGTCCTGGCGGCCGCACTCCGGGCAGCGGACCGTCACCCAGTCGTCCGTCCAGGTGCGGTGCGTGATCGGCTCCGCGGGGGCGGCGCGCAACAGCGGCGGGGTGATCGGTGCGCCGCACGCGCACGGATAGACCTGCGCTGCGTACAGATGGTCGCGCCGGCAGGACGGACAGCGCACCGGCACGGTCTCGGCCATCGCGTTCCCCCCTTCCCCTCGTACTGGCGTACATCGTCCACCAAGCGCAAGGCCTTGGGGAGGGACTTCGGCCATCCCTTGACGCCGTTCCGTCCGCGTCCTACATTGCTTCCGTATAGCAGAACTACACTTCCGCATTACGGAATCGACGCTCTCGAGTGACGCGACAGAGTCCGACTCCGCCTGGCCGAAGCAGGAGCATCCATGCCTCGTATGACCGCTGCCCGAGCGGCAGTTGAGATCCTCAAGCGCGAAGGCGTCACGAACGCGTTCGGTGTGCCGGGCGCTGCGATCAACCCCTTCTACAAGGCCCTCCAGACCGCCGGAGGCATCGACCACACGCTCGCCCGCCATGTCGAAGGCGCCTCCCACATGGCGGAGGGCTACACCCGCGCCAACGCCGGCAACATCGGTGTCTGCATCGGCACGTCGGGCCCGGCGGGCACCGACATGATCACCGGCCTGTACTCGGCCACCGGCGACTCGATCCCGATCCTGTGCATCACCGGCCAGGCGCCGACCTCCGTGATTCACAAGGAGGACTTCCAGGCCGTCGACATCGCCTCGATCGCCAAGCCGGTTACGAAAGCCGCGACGACGGTCCTGGAGGCCGCGCAGGTCCCCGGCGTCTTCCAGCAGGCCTTCCACCTGATGCGCTCGGGCCGTCCGGGACCGGTCCTCATCGACCTGCCGACCGACGTCCAGCTGACCGAGATCGAGTTCGATCCGGACACGTACGAGCCGCTGCCCGTCTACAAGCCGTCTGCCACCCGCCCCCAGATCGAGAAGGCGATCTCCTTCCTCCTGGAGTCGGAGCGCCCGCTGATCGTCGCCGGCGGTGGCATCATCAACGCCGACGCCTGCGACCTGCTGGTCGAGTTCGCCGAGCTCACCGGCACGCCGGTCATCCCGACCCTGATGGGCTGGGGCGCGATCCCGGACGACCACGACCTCAACGCGGGCATGGTCGGCCTGCAGACCTCGCACCGCTACGGCAACGCGAACTTCCTGGATTCCGACTTCGTCCTGGGCATCGGCAACCGCTGGGCCAACCGCCACACCGGCTACAAGCTCGACGTCTATACCAAGGGCCGCAAGTTCGTCCATGTGGACATCGAGCCCACCCAGATCGGCAAGATCTTCGCCCCCGACTACGGGATCACCTCCGACGCCAAGGCCGCGCTGGAGCTCTTCGTCGAGGTGGCGCGTGAGCTGAAGGCCGCGGGCAGGCTCCCCGACCGCAGCGAGTGGGTCGCCTCCACCAACGAGCGCAAGGCGACGCTGGAGCGCCGTACGCACTTCGACAACGTGCCGCTCAAGCCGCAGCGCGTGTACGAGGAGATGAACAAGGCCTTCGGCCCGGAGACGCGTTACGTCACCACCATTGGCCTCTCCCAGATCGCCGGCGCGCAGATGCTGCACGTCTACAAGCCCCGCCACTGGATCAACTGCGGACAGGCGGGCCCGCTCGGCTGGACGATCTCGGCCGCGCTCGGTGTCGCCACCGCAGACCCGGAGTTGCCGGTCGTCGCCCTGTCCGGCGACTACGACTTCCAGTTCATGATCGAGGAGCTGGCGGTCGGCGCGCAGCACCGGATCCCGTACGTCCACGTCCTGGTGAACAACGCCTACCTGGGCCTGATCCGTCAGGCGCAGATCGGCCTGGACATCAACTTCCAGGTCAACCTGGAGTTCGAGAACATCAACTCCCCGGAGCTGGGTGTCTACGGCGTCGACCATGTCAAGGTCGTCGAGGGCCTGGGCTGCAAGGCGATCCGGGTCACCGAGCCGGACCAGCTGCTGCCGGCCTTCGAGGAGGCCAAGAAGATGGCGGCGGAGTTCCGGGTGCCGGTCGTCGTGGAGGCGATCCTGGAGCGGATCACCAACATCTCGATGAGCAAGACCGCGGACATCAGCGACGTGAGTGAGTTCGAGGAACTGGCCACGGAGCCGGGCCACGCGCCGACGTCGATCAAGCCGCTCAAGGTCTGACGTATCTGCCGCCGAGGGGGGAACGGTCCTCGTCCCGACTGTGTCGGGGCGGGGGCCGTTTCGCATGCCCGGCCCGGGGAGGGTGCGTACGAGTCCCAGCGACGCTGCGTACGAGTCCCAGCGGCAGGCCACGGTCCCGGAGGGCGTCGCGGGCGACCTGGAGCGCAATGCGGGCGGCGAAGGGCGGCCTGCGAGCGGCTCGGCAGGACCGACAAGTACGCAGTGGTCCTGCGGCTGTTGAGAGCGCGGACTCCGCAGGCGACTCGGCTGCAGATGGTGGCTGCCCTGCTGGAGGCGGGGAAACGGTCAAGGCCTGGCCCTCTGTGTGAAGGTCAGGCCTTGGGGGAGAAGCTGTGGCCGCCCGACGGTGCGAGGCCTGCGCGGCAGGTCGTTCGCACGGCCGGGCGGAGACTGTGTGGCGCTTCGGGCTGTGTGAGCCCGAGGCCGGCTTCGGGCTGGGACCGCGGCGGCGGAGATTGCTCCCCAGGGCTCCCTTCCTTCAGGTCAGGAAAGAGAACCCGCGGAACTTCACCACCGCACTGGCGTCGCCTGCCGCCGCGGTCCTCGCCTCTGCCCGCTCCGCGTGACACCCCTCATCCGGGTCCGCGGTGCGGGCTCGCGCCCGGGGATGACCTCCCGTCATGTCCCGGACGCAGCTCGGTGTTGCCGTTCGCTCAGTCCTCGCGCAGGGCGCGGACCGCCTCCTCGACGCGCTCGCCGTAGTCGGCGTCGGCGGCGTGGAAGTGGGGCGGGACCTGACCTTCCGTACTGAGCTGCTGGCGGTGCGAGGAGCGTAAATGTTCCGGACGGCGCCGGCGCCTGGGCGCGACATGACAGGTGTCAGCGCCAACGCCGCCCGGAAACCTGGGAGTCAGACCTGCTGGCCGGAGAGACGCTCGACGGAGCGCAGCAGAGCGGAGTGGTCGAGGCCGCCGTCGCCCTGGGCCCGCAGTGAGGCGACCAGCTGGGCGACGACCGCGCCGACGGGCAGCGCGGCGCCGACATTGCGGGCGGCGTCGGTGACGATGCCCATGTCCTTGTGGTGCAGCTCGATCCGGAAGCCGGGCTTGAAGTCCCGGTTCAGGAAGTTGTCCTTCTTGCGGGTCAGCACGGTCGAGCCGGCCAGACCGCCGTTGAGGACGTCGAGCGCGGCAGCCAGGTCCACACCGGACTTCTCCAGGAAGACCACGGCCTCGGCGCAGGCCTGGATGTTGACCGCGACGATCAGCTGGTTGGCGGCCTTCACCGTCTGGCCGGAGCCGTGCGGGCCACACAGGACGATGGTCTTGCCGAGGGCCTCAAGGATCGGCCTGGCGCTGTCGAAGTCGGCCTGCTCGCCGCCCACCATGATCGACAGTACGGCCTCGATCGCGCCGGCCTCGCCGCCGGAGACCGGGGCGTCCAGCACGCGGATGCCCTTCTGGGCACCGGCCTTGCCCAGGTCCACCGAGGTCTGCGGGGTGATGGAGGACATGTCGATCAGCAGGGCGCCCGGCTTCGCGTTCTCCAGGATGCCGTCGGGGCCGTACGCGATGGCCTCGACCTGCGGGGACGCGGGCACCATCGTGATGACGACGTCGGCGTCCTTGACGGCTTCGGCGATCGAGGACGCGGCGGTGCCGCCGGCCGCGGCCAGCCGGTCCAGCTTGTCCTGCTCCAGCGTGAAGCCGGTGACGTCGTAACCCGCCTTCAGGAGGTTCTCGGACATGGGGGAGCCCATGATGCCGAGGCCGATCCAGGCGATGGCGGGGCGGGCCGAGCGGGAGGAATCAGCGAGGTTGCTCATGAGGGTGCCTTCCTAAAAGCTTCGTTGCGTCTGCGAGTTCAGCGGGCCGCTCGGGCCTCGGCCGGGAGCCAGTCGAAGGACTCCGCGCTCGGCCGGTCGCCTGCCTTGTACTCCAGGCCGACCCAGCCGTCGTAACCGGTCTTCGTCAGCTCGTCGAGCAGCTGCTCCAGCGGCAGCGAGCCGGTGCCCGGCGCGCCGCGGCCCGGGTTGTCCGCGATCTGGACGTGGCCGGTCCTGTCGGCGTACGCCGCGATGACCTGGCTGACGTCCTCGCCATTCATCGACAGGTGGTAAATGTCGAGGAGGAACTTCGCGTTGCCGAGGCCCGTCGCCGCGTTCACCTTGTCGACGATCTCGATCGCGGCCGGGGCGCTCACCAGCGGGCAGAGCGGGGACTCGGGCTTGTTCAAGGCCTCGACCAGGAGGATCGCGCCGACCCGGTCGGCCGCGCGGGCGGCGAGCACCAGGTTCTCCAGGGCGAGGGTGTCCTGGATCTGCGGGTCGACGCCCTCGACGCGGTTGCCGTACAGCGCGTTGAGCGCCTTGCAGCCGACCGAGGCGGCGAAGTCCGCGGCCACGTCGATGTTGGCGCGGAAGCGGTCGGACTCCTCGCCGGGCACGGAGAGCGCGCCGCGGTCGGGGCCCGGCAGCTGCCCGGCGTAGAAGTTGAGGCCCACCAGCTGGGTGCCTGCGTCGTCGAGCGCCTTCTTGAGGGCGTCGAGCTCGGCCTGCGGCGGGGTGGGGGTCTCGATCCAGGGCCACCACAGCTCGACCGCGGTGAAGCCGGCGGCGGCCGCGGGCCAGACCAGCAGGAGTCCGGGTCCCTGCACCAGCTTGGTGCGCCGCTGCTGCTCGTCGGTGACCAGCTC
>NZ_JBSFMS010000148.1:0-17226 GCF_053599675.1 Streptomyces sp. NPDC000880
CAGGCTGCCCTCAGCTTCAACCCCACTGCTGCGACAGCGGGTTGGTGCAGGTCTTACACCTCCACTCGAACCAACAGCGCCTCACGGCGCAAACGAAAGTTTTGTCAGAGCCGTTCATTGGACAGACCCGCAAGGCAGCCAGGGAGTTGTTCCCTGGCCGCCCTGTGGGTTTCACGGCTCGTCGCTCACCGACAGATCAGGAGTGCTTGGGCTGGCCGCTGGCCGGGTCGAGGAACAGTGGCGCAGCGGGACGACCCTTGAAGTCGAGCATGTTGTTCAGGGAGCCTGCGAGCTGGTCGAACGAACTGTTGCCGATCCGACCAGTGCCCCAGTTGTCCTCGATGAACTTGAGGATCGAGGTCTGGTCAGTGATGGAGTGGTCCACGTAGTTGGTCTTCGCGAACGGGGAAATCACCAGCAGGGGCTGCCGTGGGCCGTAGCCGCACCGGTTCTGGTAACCACCCATCGGAGTGCCGCTGCCGCACACGCCGGCGCCGTTGAGCGCGTCACCGCTGGCGGTCGCATCGTGCGAGGCGTTCACGATGGGGGGCATGACGTGGTCGTACCAGCCGTCGGAGTCGTCGTAGGCGATGACGACCGCGGTGGACTTCCAGTCCTTCGACTTCTGCAGTGCGTTGACCGTGGTGGCCAGGAACTTCTGCTCGTCGATCGGGTTGGAGTAACCCGCGTGGCCGTCCTGGTAGGACGCCGCCTTGAGGAAGCTGACCGCCGGCAGGTTGCCCGCCTGCAGCGCCGAGTTGAAGTTCGTCAGGTCGTACTGGTGGTTGGCCTGGTCGGTGTGGCCGATCGCGGGCACCGAGGTCGGCGGCAGGTGGTGCGGGTTCGACGTCGACTGGTAGTACTCGAACGGGTTGTGGTGCGGGCTGTAGTCGGTGACCTTCGTCCCGCCTATGTTCGTGTGGGTGGAGCCGCAGACCGACTTGCCGGTGTTCGTCGAGGTGGGCTGGAAGCCGCCCTGGAACCAGCCCCAGGTGACGTTCTGCTTGTTGAGCAGGTCACCGATGTTCGGGCCGGTCATGGCCAGGTGATTGCTGGAGTTCGCGCAGTCGTCGAACGCCGGGTCGGGGTCGTTGATGACCGTGCCGACGCCGTTGGCGTCGGGGGAAGAGACCACGGAGGGGTCGTTGACCTTCTGACCGCTGGGGGTAACCGCGTAGCCGCCGTGGGTCTGGCCGGACACCAGGTTCAGCACGCCCGGGGTGGACGGGCCGAAGGTGGTGCTGAACGAGTTGTCGCTCATCGCGAAGTGCTGTGCGTAGTTCCACAGCCCCGTGACGGTGTTGCCGTCGTAGTAGTCCATGCCCACGTTCGGCACCGACACGGCCGGGGGCGCGCATGTGTCTTTGTTCGCGTACTGGACGAACATGTCCATCAGGCCGCCGTCGGCCGCCTTCTGCTCCGCGCCGTAGTTGTGGTTCTGGTCGCAGGTGATGGCCTGGGACGACGACAGTCGCTGCGGGTTGGCCGCGTTCGGGTTGTGCTGCAGCAGCGCCGAGGAGAGTCCGTTGACCGAGGGCGTGTTCGGCGCGGCCACGAACTTCGTACCGTCCGTGTTGGCCGCGAACGGGTACGTCCCGAAGTAGTGGTCGAAGGAGACGTTCTCCTGGTAGATCACCACCAAGTGCTGGATCGGGGTCGCGGTCGACGCCGCGTGGCCGTGCGTGTCGGCCTTCGGCGAGGCCGCAGCCGTTCCGACCACGCTCGCAGCGGTCAGCGCCGCGGCCGCGGCCGCGGCCCACATGTGCTTTGTCCTCACGAAGCCTTGTCCTTTCACCATCGCGCGACACGGGTCTGCGGCGCGCGCTTCGACGGGAAGACTGCAGGCACCAGAGGCCTCTGGGATGAATATGGGCACATTAAGGGCAAAAAAAATGATCAAGGTTTGGTATGGTCGCAGCGGGCCGACTTCAACTTGGACGCATGCGCAGGCAAGGCCGCGTAGTTGGTCGACTATCACTGACTCCACACTCAAAAGGTGCTGGTTCGCCGTTGACAGAGCGCCCCTGACCTGCAGTGGGGAAGATCAGCGATGCGTACCAGTTGAAAGCCGACGTCCTCGTAGTAACAGACCGAACGGGAAGAGGCAGCACGGCGCGAGGAAGGCGAGCGGACCGAGCGGGAGGCTCGTGAACGCCGTGAACGCGAGCGTGAATAGCTTGAGCGCGACCGTGAACGCCGTGAACGCGAGGCCTCCGAACGGCGCGCGAGTGAGCGGCAGGAGCTCACTCCGGTAGCGGCCCCCGAGGCTGCACCGGATAGCCCGCCGCAGCAGCCGCCCGGCCCCAACCGCGCTGCGGTTGCTGCCGAGTTGGACCACTCTCACGGCGGTTGGCCGGTCGTTCCCCTCGCTGTCACGGGCACGAACACCACCGCGTCCCTGCTCGCTGCTGCCGCGCTGGTCGGCGGACCGGCCGCCGTCGCGCTCGCCGCCACGGGGGCGGTCGTGCTCGGAGCCACGGCCGCCACGCGCAACCGCCGCGACCAGCGGCGGAACACTGGCGACCGTAGCAAGGCGGCCAACGGCGCGAGTGCCCGCCGCGCCTTGGCCGGCCGGGTGCCCCAGCAGCGTCCCACCTTGAGCAAGACCAGCACTGCCAAGATCACGGGCGGGAAGCCCGGCGGTGCGCTGGGCGGGCGGGGCAAGTGACCAGCGGGCGGCCGGGCTGGTCGCCGGGCAGCGCGCCTCGGTGCGCAAGGCACCCGCCCGCAGGAAGGCGCGCAAGGCCCTGTGTCGGTCCGCCGCCCGGTTCCAGCAGCGCCGACTGCTCGCGGCACTGCTCGCCGGGGCCCTCGGGCTGGGGCTGTTCGGCACGCCGAAGACCGCCCTGTCCATCCGGACCGTTTCTCTGCCCGAGCGATGTGTGGACGCGCTCCGCGCGCACCCTCTGCCGGGACGCCAAGGTGCGGCGCGTCCGGGTGCACGATCTCCGGCACACGTGCGCCTCGCTGCTCCTCGCCCAAGGTGTCGACGCTCGCACGATCATGGAAACGCTCGGACACAGCACGATCACCATGACCCTCGACACCTACGCGCACGTGATGCAGACGACGCTGCGCGCGGCTGCCGAGCGAATGGACGACGCGCTTGGAGTAGACGAGCCGGACGAGATTGACGGGGAGGACGCCGGGTCGGATGCCGCAGCCGGAGTCCGTCGGCGGGGACGTTGATGTCACCCGCTGATGTCAGAAGCCTCCCGGGATTATCCCAGGAGGCTTCTGAGCTGTGTGCACTCGGCAGGATTCGAACCTGCAACCTTCTGATCCGTAGTCAGATGCTCTATCCGTTAAGCTACGAGTGCTTGGCGTTCCGGGCTTTTGTGCCTGGTCGGCGTTGCGGGAACAACATTACATGACCCGCGCCGTGAGGTGAAATCCGTTAAGCGCACCCGATCTGACCTGCGAAAACACCGCCGAAACGACCGAAGCCCCCGCCATTGGCAGGGGCTTCGGTGATCAACTGGCGGAGGCGGAGGGATTTGAACCCTCGATGGGCTTTAAGACCCAAACCGCATTAGCAGTGCGGCGCCATAGACCGGACTAGGCGACGCCTCCAGCACACCCGCGTGGGCGCGAGTGGTGCGTGCAGATGATGACACAGCCCAGCGGGGTGTCACCAATCGCTGCCCACGGTACTAGGCACGCGGGCCGCAGAGCAAAGTCCCGGGTGCCCGGGGCCCGGGGGCGGTCCCCCGGAGAACATATTTCCGGTTGCGCAACGCCGGGGCTCAAGGAGCGTTAGAGATGCCGGGGCCTCGCGGCCCCTGAAGGACTCGTGATCACTTCAGCTCCAGGAGCTCCCATGCTGCGCCGCATCGTCCTCACCGCAACCGCCTCCGTCGCCGCGCTGGTCGCCGCCGTGCCTGCCGCCGGGGCCTCGCCCCTGCGGCCGTCACTGCCCCTTCCGATGCCGCTGCTGTCGTCTCCGTCCGCGGACCAGCTGACCATGACCGTCTCCGAGACCGGGGCGCGGACCCCCGAGCTGTACCAGCTCGAGTGCGGCCCCACCGGCGGGACCCACCCCTCCGCGCAGGCCGCCTGCGACCGGCTGGAACAGCTGGCGCGGGACGGAATGGACCCGTTCGCACCAGTGCCGGAGGACCAGATGTGCACCCAGCAGATGGGCGGTCCCGAAACCGCGCACATCACCGGCACCTGGCACGGGCAGCGCGTGGACGCCACCTTCAGCCGGACCAACGGCTGCGAAATCTCACGCTGGCGGACCATGGAGCCCGTACTGCCGAACACCAGGTCATAGGCACATGGCGTACGCCATGTGCACACAACCTTGGTGAGAGCTCCCCCCCATCCGCCGTCCCTCGCACATCCGCTGCCTTTAGACTCCCTCCAGTGACACGCTGGGGCCCGAGGGGCAAGATGGGACCGGCCGTCCGCACCATGCAGTAGGTCAGGGAGGAACCGTCGTTGTGAGCAGCAGGCCATCCCGAGGCGCTGCTCGCCTCGCAGCCATACTCGACGCCCTTCCGGACGGGCTCGTGCTCGTCAACTGCAACGGCACGGTCGTCAACGCCAACACCATCGCTCTCGAACTCTTCGAGACGCCCGGCACCGCCCTCGTCGGACGCGGGCTGCTCGATCTGCTGCCCTCGTTCGACTCCCGGCTGATCCCGGGCTCCATGCGACGGCCCGAGGCGGCGGACGAGCGGGGGCGCACCAAGCCGGCCCGGATGGTCGCGCGGCGTACGGACGGCAGCGAGTTCCCGGTCGAGGTGACCAGCGCGAGCCTGGAGAACGGGCGCGAGGCGTACGACTCGTACACCGGCTACACCGGGGACGAGCTGCTGATGCTCGTCGTCCGGGATCTCTCCGGCACCGTGGACACGGAAGCGGAGCTGGCGCGTTCGCAGCGGCAGACCGAGATGATTCTGCGGGCCGCGTCCGAGGGTGTCGTTGGAACGGACACGGACGGTCGGGTCGTGCTGGTCAATCCGGCGGCCGCGCAGATCCTCGGGTTCCGGGCGAGCGACCTGGGCGGTCAGGAGCTGCATCCGCTGATCCTGCACTCGCGCGCGGACGGCGAGCCCTTCCCGTACGAGGAATCACCGCTCGCGGACACCCTCAAGTCCGGCCGCAAGCACCGGGTGCGCGGACAGGTGCTGTGGGCGAAGAACGGCTCGAAGGTGGCCGTCGATCTGACGACCGCGCCGGTACGGGACGGGGACCAGCTCGTCGGCGCGGTGATGACCTTCACCGACCGGCGTCCGTACGAGGAGCTGGCGGAGCAGCACGCGGCGGAGCTCACCCGGACGACCGAGCGGCTCACGGCCGAGCTGGCCGAGACCACCGAGCGGCTCACGGCCGAGATGGCGGACAAGTCGGAGCGGTACTCCGCCGAGATCGAGGCGCGCGCAGACCGGTACGAGGAACTGGCCGCCCGGCACACCCAGCTGACCGCCGTCCTCGGCGAGTCGCTGCGGGGGCCGCTGGAGGAACTCCGCGCCGAACTGGGGACGCTGGCCGCCGACCCGGCAGGCCAGCTGTGGCCCGAGGCCAACCAGATCCTGCACCATCTGGCCGCCGGATATGCCCGGATGACGACGCTTGTCGACAATGTGCTGGGCTTCCAGCGGCTCGACACCGGCACGGAGGGGCTGAACAAGGCGAACGCACTGCTCGACGGGATCGTGGCGGCGGGCGTAGAGGGCGCGATCGAGCTGATCGGCCCGGGGCGGGCGCAGTTCGCGGTGCACGCGCCGCCGATAGAGGCCGAGGTGGACGCGGGGCGGCTGGCGACGGCGCTCGCGCATCTGGTCGCCGACGTCGCCGGCGTCGACTCGACCGGCAAGGCCCGAGTGGTTCCGGGCGGTGGGTATGTGGACTCGACCGTCGTGGTGGCGGCGGCGCAGCGCGGTGACGTCGTACGGATCGAGGTGCGGGGGCCGTTCGCCGGGGGAGACCCGGTGCACGAGCCGATCGTGCGCGGGATCGTACGGGCGCACGGCGGGGTGCTGCAGACGCATGAGGTGCCGGGGATGAGCGGCAGCGCGTACGTCCTGGAGGTGCCGCTCGGCGAGGGCTCGGGGACTGTGACGCCTCCCGCTCCGGCTCCGCAGCAGAGCGGTGCGCTCGCGCTGCCGGAACAGCAGACGGGCACGCCCGGCGGGCGCGGACGACGGCGCGCGCGGCGGGCATCCACGGATGCCTTCCTGGAGAGCCCGGTGGCCATGGAGGACCCGGTGGCCGCGCAGCCGACGGGGCGGCGCCGGGCGCAGGGGCAGGAACCGCAGCAGGACCTGATCCCGGCCCAGGATTCGGGCGAGGGGAGTGGTCCCGCCAACGGCGCAAACGGCGGAGGCGGAAACGGCGGGACCGGGCGGCGGCGCGGCCGGCCGAGCCCCGCCGAGCAGGCCGTCGCGGTTGCCGCGGGCGGCATCCGGCCCGCCGAGGGCTCGGTGGTGACGGCCGCGGAGGGCGCGGCGTCTACCGGGCGCCCGGCGCTCGGCGAGACGGTGCCGCCGCAGGGCGTGCCCGTCGAACCACATGGAACGGGCCCCTCGGGGCGGCGCGCGAGGCGCGGCGCGGAGGGCGGGCTGCCCGAGCTCTCCGCTGCTCCGGGTCCGGGTGCGGCTCCGGCTGCGGGTCCGGCTCCGGCTGCGCCCGCCGGGCGGCGGGCCAGGCGGGCGCTGGCGACCGCGCCGGCCGAGGTGGAGTCAGGGCGCACGGCGTTCGCGCTGCCGCCGGCCGAGGCCGACCGGATCTTGCCGACGGCGGGTGAGTCGGATGCCTCGCTGCCGGGCCGGCACGACGCCGTACCTACCGAGCCGGACGCCGATCGCCACACACAGCCACGGCCGCATCCCGTACCGAAGGGCCGCCGCCGCGGCGGCAAGGAGGCGCAGCCGCTGCCCGCCGAGACACCCGACGCGCGGCCCGCGCAGCCCGACGCGCAGCCGCAGACGCCGCCCGAGTGGGCGAAGGCAGGCACCTCGGGCACCAGTCTCGCGGCGCTCGCCTCTGACGGCTCGACCGGTCAGCACACAGCGACTGTCGACGAGGCCGCCCCCGCCGCGAGCACCGGGGAGACGGTCCAGGCCACCGGCTCCGTATCCCTGCCGGAGCCGCAGACGCCGCAGCAGCCGCAGACGCCGCCCTTGCCGCAGCCCGGCGCCGACGGGCCATCGGCCACGCCGCGCGCCGCCCAGCCACTGCCCGCCGAGGCTCCGGCTCCGGCAGACTCCACGCAGGGGCGCGCGTTCAGCGTGCGCACGCTCGGACAGGGCGTGCCGTTCTCGCAGCAGATCGCCCAGCAGCAGAACCAGACGCTCGCCTCCGGCCGTCGCCGCAAGCTGGCCACGCCCCCGGAGGGCGAGCGGCCCGAGGCCGCCGCCCGGCCGCACCCGCAGGCTCCGGCTCAGACCGGGTCGCGGCTGCCGGCCGACCGGTCCGAGGGCCGGGCCTACGTGATCGGAGCGCCCGACGAGGGCGCGGAGGGCCCCGAGCCGCTCGACGGCCCGGGCGGCGCGGTCGAGGTGGCAAACCGGCCACAGCCGCAGCCCGTCGACGACGAACTGCCCCCGGAGCCGCTGGACAACCCGCGCCGGCTGCTGGTCTGGCCCGCGCCCGACGTCTCCACGCAGCAGGCACTGAGCGACCGCGGCTACCGCCCGGTGGTCGTGCACTCGCGCGAGGAGGTCGACGCGCAGATCGCAGCCTTCCCGGCGGCGCTCTTCGTCGATCCGCTGACCGGCCCCATCACCCGGACCGCGCTGCAGTCGCTTCGCCAGGCCGCGGTGGCCGCTGAGGTCCCGGTGCTGGTGACGGCAGGTCTGGGGCAGGCGACGCGGGAGGCAGCGTACGGCGCGGATCCGGCCGTACTCCTCAAGGCGCTGGCCCCGCGCGACAGCGAACAGCACCCCTCGCGCGTGCTGTTGATCGAGGAGCACGAGGAGATCGCGCTCGCGCTGTCGGCGACCCTGGAACGCCGCGGCATGCAGGTCGCTCGCGCAAGCGCGGACACGGACGCGGTCACGCTCGCCGCCCAGATGCGGCCGAACCTGGTGGTGATGGACCTGATGCAGGTGCGCCGCCGCAGGGCCGGGATCATCGACTGGCTGCGCGCGAACGGTCAGCTGAACCGCACCCCGCTGGTCGTCTACACCTCGGCGGGCCTCAACCGCGCGGAACTGCCTCGCCTCTCGTCGGGAGAGACGGTGCTCTTCCTGGCGGAACGCTCCACTAGCAACGAGGTCCAGGCCCGTATCGTCGACCTGCTGGCGAAGATCGGGACCAACTGATCGGCCAGGGGCGGCAGTTGTCACTGCCGCCCCTGGCCGCACGTACTACAGCTGCACGCACTACAGCTGCACGTACTACAGCTGCACGCACTACAGCTGCACGTACTACAGCTGCGTGACGTCCAGCTCGCCGTCCGCGTAGCGCTTGCGGATTACCTTTTTGTCAAACTTGCCCACGCTCGTCTTCGGCACCGCCGGAATCACCGCCCACCGCTCCGGCAGCTGCCACTTCGCGATCTTCTCGGCGAGGAAGGCCTTCAGCGTCTCGTAGTCCGCGGTCGAACCCTCCTTCAGCACCACCGTCGCCAGCGGCCGCTCGCCCCACTTGTCGTCCGGGACCGCGACCACCGCCGCCTCCGCGACCTCCGGGTGGGCCATCAGCGCGTTCTCCAGCTCAACGCTGGAGATCCATTCGCCGCCGGACTTGATGACGTCCTTCGCGCGGTCGGTCAGCGTCAGAAAACCGTCGGGGCTGATCACGCCGACGTCGCCGGTCTTCAGCCAGCCGTCCTCGCTGAACTTGTCCTCGGGCTTGAAGTCGTCGCCGCCCGCGCCGCCGTAGTACGCGCCGGCGATCCAGGTGCCGCGCACCTCCAGCTCACCGGCCGACGCGCCGTCCCACGGCAGGATCTCGCCGCCGGGGCCGGCCAGACGGGCCTCGACGCCCGCCGGGAAACGGCCCTGGGTGATGCGGTACGGCCACTCCCCCTCCGCGCTCAACCCCGCCGGCGGGTGCGCCATCGTGCCGAGCGGCGAGGTTTCCGTCATGCCCCAGGCGTGGCACAGCCGCACTCCCAGCTTGTCGTACGCCTCCATCAGCGCCGACGGGCAGGCAGAGCCGCCGATGGTGACCTGCTTCATGGAGCTCAGGTCCCGGGGGTTCGCGGTGACTTCGGCCAGCAGGCCCTGCCAGATCGTGGGGACGGCCGCGGCGTGCGAGGGCTTCTCGCGCTCGATCATGTCGGCGAGCGGCGCGGGCTGCAGGAAGCGGTCGGGCATCAGCATGTTGATGCCGGTCATGAACGTGGCGTGCGGCAGGCCCCAGGCGTTGACGTGGAACTGCGGGACGACGACGAGGGTCGTGTCGCGGTCCGTCAGCCCCATCGACTCGGCCATGTTGACCTGCATGGAGTGGAGATAGATGGAGCGGTGGGAGAAGACCACGCCCTTGGGGTCGCCGGTGGTGCCGGAGGTGTAACACATGGCCGCGCCGGTGCGCTCGTCCAGCTCCGGCCAGTCGTAGCTGGTCGGGCGGTCGGCGATCAGCTCCTCGTACTCGTACACCCGCGCCTGGGCGTCGGCGAGGAGTCCGCGGTCGCCCGGGCCGGACACGACGATGTGCTCGATCGTCGGAAGATGCGGCAGCAGCGGCGCGAGCAGCGGGAGCAACGAGCCGTTGACGATGACAGCGCGGTCGGCGGCGTGGTTGACGATCCACACCAGTTGCTCCGCGGGGAGGCGGAGGTTGAGGGTGTGCAGTACGGCGCCCATGGAGGGGATCGCGAAGTACGCCTCGACATGCTCGGCGTTGTTCCACATCAGGGTGGCGACGCGCTGGTCGCCGTCGATCCCGAGCTCGTCGCGCAGGGCGTTGGCCAGTCGGGTCGCACGCTCCCCGACCTCCGCGAAGGTGCGGCGCTGCGGCTCGGCCTCACCTGTCCAGGTGGTGATCTGCGACTTTCCGTGGATCGTCATCCCATGCTGAAGGATGCGGGTCACAGTCAGCGGTACGTCCTGCATGGTGCTCAGCACGGCGTCCTCCCGGTGGGCGCTAGCGCTACGTGGCAGTAAGGGTGTGAAGATTCTGCTCACGTACCGCTTGGTATGTCACTACCCGGGGGTAAGGATTCGCTGCACATGGGCGGACGGGACCGGACCCACATCAGCGCACGAGGGCGGACCGGATCAGCACACGGGGCCGGACCGGATCAGCACACGGGCGACAGCTCAGGGTCCTCCCGCAGCTTGCCGAGCGCCCGGGACACCGCGCTCTTGACCGTACCGACCGACACTCCGAGCACCTCGGCCGTCTGGGCCTCGCTGAGATCCTCGTAGTAGCGCAGCACGACCATCGCCCGCTGCCGGTCCGGCAGCTTCATCACGGCGCGCCACATCGCATCGTGCAGCACCTGCTGCTCGGCCGGGTCCGGCGCGGGCACCATCTCCGGCTCGGGCAGCTCGTCGCAGGCGAACTCGTCCACCTTCCGCTTGCGCCACTGCGAGGTACGGGTGTTCAGCAGGGCACGGCGGACATAGCCGTCGAGCGCCCGGTGGTCCTCGATCCGCTCCCACGCGACATACGTCTTCGCGAGCGCGGTCTGCAGCAGGTCCTCGGCGTCGCTCGGGTTCGCGGTGAGCGAGCGGGCGGTACGCAGCAGTACGGGCCCCCGCGCCCGTACATACGACGAAAACGACGAATAGGGAGCGCAGGGCGTATAGCGCGCGGTCGGCGCGTACGAGGGCACCGGCGCGGCGGCCTTCGAAGCGCTTGTGCAGACTGGCGTGGTCATGGGTTCCACGCTAGGAGTGGGCAGTACTGTCGCGGATCGGCCCCAAGTCCCGAAGCGTTGTCCGCCTCAGGTTGTACGGGTGGGGTTGCCCTCACCTCCTGAAGGTGGAGGAGACCCTCAGGGTCGGACAGGGCAGCGGACACCACCGCGGTCACCGTTAACAGGGCAACGGGGACACGGCCACGGTCACCGTCGGGGATACCGATACGTCCACCGACACGGATACGGCCACCGCGGCTGCTCACCCGTCAGCGCCCAGGATCAGCCCGGAGGTGGGGACGCCGGTGCCGACCGTGACCAGTGTCCTGGCCGCGCCCGGTATCTGGTTCGCCGAGGTACCGCGCAGCAGGGTCGGACCTACGGTGTTCAGCGTCACCATGGAGACGGGGGCACCCGCCCGGTACGCCTCATCGAAGAAGACGAACTGCTCGTCGGGGCCCCGCCCCTGGCCTCCGTACTCAATGGGCCGGCCGAGGCCGCAGCCCGTCCGCGCCGATCCGTCGCAGCAGCCGGCGCTGCCGCGTCGGGTCGTCGGCGGGTGGCGGTCCGTCCGGCATCACATCTCGGAGGTACGAGCGCAGTTCGGCGCGCAGCAGTTGCTGCCGCTCCGTCGGGGCGAGGTGCACGGGGGCTGCCTCCCGGGCGTACGGATCAGGATTTCTGACTGTCTGTCATATACGCACCCGCCGTCAAGGTCGGCGCCGGACGCGGCCATCGCGCACAGCGGCACGCACAACCGCAGCAGACAGCCACAACGCAAAACCGCCTGCGCGGCGGCACCGAAGTACCGCCGCGCAGGCAGTTGTTCACCCCTTGGTCGAACCCCCCATCGGGCCGGTCGTCACCACAGACTCGTGAAGTTCACCACCGTGTTGGACTGGTCGATCGCGGTGAAGCGGGAGCCGTTCACACTGGCGGTGTTGTTCTGGTTGGACGCACCGGCGCCGCTTGCCACCTGCTGGGTGGTGGTCGAGTTGCCCCAGTTGTCGCCGCCGATGCCGCTGAGCACCGAGGCCACCGTCGCGTTCGATCCGTCGTCCGCGAAGGCGCCGTTGTCGGCCTGCGCAACACCCGAGAAGAGGGCGGCAGCGAGGGGCAGGGCAGCGACAGCGGCGATGGCGCGGGCGGTGCGGATGCTTGCCATGTCATTTCCTCCATGAACCGGAACTGCAGAAGTACGGCTTGTTCCAAGGCAGTTGGCCGACCGCCCCGGATCGTGGTCACGACGTCGCGAGATCAGAGTTGCCCACCGAATCCCTGGCGAACCACCCTGGAGCACCCAATTCGCCCTCAAGCGTGATGACATGTCGATAAACCTCCTTCACGCCCGCAGAGCCCCAGTTCAGCCCGATGCACACCGCAAAGATCGACCAGGACAAGGGGTGAACCGTTTCAGCACGCTTTCGGCCAATCTTTTCCTCTTCCCTTCTTCGAACACTTGTACGAGAATGGAGCCATGGCCACCACCGACCGGCAGACCGCCACCCTGGCCCTCGCCCACGCTCTCTCCGCCGCCGAGCGCGGGCTCCCCGTCATCCCCCTGTCCCCCACCAAGCTGCCAGCCCTGCGCTCACCCCACCGGGGCGACCCCGAGCCGGTCCTGTGCCGCGGTGAATGCGGCCTGCCGGGCCATGGCGTCCACGACGCCACCACCGACCCGGCCGGGATCCGCGCCCTGTTCGCCGCCGCCCCCTGGGCCACCGGCTACGGCATCGCCTGCGGCCGGCCGCCGCACCATCTGATCGGCATCGACCTCGACACCAAGTCCTCGACCGACTCCGTGACCGCGCTGCAAGACCTGGCCCTGCGCCATCTGTTCACGATCCCGGAGACGGTCACCGTCCTCACCCCGAGCGGCGGCCGCCACATCTGGCTGACCGGCCCGCCCGACGTCGTCGTCCCGAACTCCGCGAGCCGGCTCGCCGCCGGCATCGACGTCCGCGGCGCCGGCGGCTATCTCGTCGGCCCCGGGTCGGTGAGCGTCCATGGCGCGTACCGGCTCGTCCCCGGCACGGCCGAGCTGTCCCCCGCGCCATGCCCCCGCGCACTCCTGCGCCTCATCACACCCCCCGCACGCCCCCACCACCCCACGCGCCCCGCCCCCTCCCGTCCGCCCCAGGGCCAGGGCCTGGTCCAGTTCGTCCTCGCGGCCCACGCGGGCCAGCGCAACACCCGGCTGTTCTGGGCGGCTTGCCGCGCCTACGAGAACGGCTTCGGCGACGACCTCGCGGACGCCCTCACCGAAGCGGCGGTCCGCGCGGGCCTGACCGAACGCGAGGCCCGCGCGACGATCGCCTCGGCCGACCGGCTCACCTCGGGCCGGGGCCGCTGACGGGGGCAAGGGTGTGGGAAGCCAGGATCTGCAGCGGCTGGAACACCGTGCGCGACCTCGTCGCCGCCGGCGACCTGACCGATGACGGCAAGGCCGACCTGCTGGCCCGCGACGGGGCACGGGCGCTGTGGCTGTACCCCGGCAACGGCAAGGCTGCCTTCGGCGCGCAAGAAGCTCCCGTACGCCTCGCCTGCCGACCAGCCGGTCATGGCCACCAGTGACGTGAACGGTGACGGACTGTCCGATTTCATGCTGTTCGTTGAATACCCCGACCGCCGCCTGAAACAAGCCAGCCTCTACGAAACTCGGAGCAGCTCACCGGGTTCTTCAACCGCTAACTTGTTGAAGGCTTGCCCTTCCATGACAGGCAGCCTCTTCAGCACCACAGACGGTAGGTGCGGGAAGCTCAGACGGCAGGTCCCGGAAGGCTGCGAGTGAGCTTTGCCACCCATCACACCTTTGTTCATCCCGTCCGCATGGAACGGCCGAGATCACACACCCCCGCGGTGTGATCAATATTTGATACGCTGCCGCTCGGTTCTGCATAGTTAGCAGTGTCGGTGCCTGCATACAGCAGGATGAATTTCCCGGAGGGATCAGAACGCCATGTCGGCCGCAGCGACCACTAGTCAAGAAAAAAACAGTGGCGCGGTGGCAGATTCAACCCCCCTGGGCTCCTGGTATCGGCGTCGCGGCGCGGCTCTCGCTATCACGCTGTTTGTGCTCATAAGGGTACTCGGTGTCGTTTCCCTAGTCATTTGGTGCACCCATACAGGCAAAAGTCCTCGTGTACTTCTCTCCGAGAGATGGGATTCCCTCTGGTATGTGAGAGCAGCCGAGTATGGCTATGACTTCACTTTGCGTGCGCCCGATGGCCGAGTCCTGTCAAATATGGCCTTCTTCCCTCTTCTCCCTTGGCTAGAAGAAGGCGTCCATGCGGCCACGGATTTGAGTTTACCTGCCTCGGGACTGCTTATCAGTGCGATTTCTTCAATTCTCGCAGCCTGGGCGATCTTCCACGTCGCACGTTTCACGTACGGAGACAGAGCAGGCGTAATCTGCGTCGCGCTATGGGCGGCCTTGCCCGTCGGAATCGTCCAGTCCATGGCGTACAGCGAATCCCTTTTCGTTGCTGTATCCGCCTGGGCACTTTTCTCAATTCTGCGAAAGCGATGGATACTCGCAGGAGTTTTGGCCGCAATGGCCGGCTTGACCCGACCCGTTGGCCTCGCAGTTACCCTAGCCTTGCTCTTCGCCGTCTGGCACAGCCTTCGAAAGAGGAGTCTTTCCTCGCGGAATGAGCGGCTTGCGGCATACCTTGCCTGCTTGATTGCTCCTGCGGGGGCCGCCTCATACATTCTTTGGGTTGGCGACCAAAGGGGCAGTATCCTCGCCTACCTCGATGTGCAAGATGAGTGGGGCAATGGTTTCGATGGCGGTTGGGCATTCGCCCACTTCATTGCCGCCGGCAATCAATGGGTTGCTGCACTTACCCTCTTGGTCCTGCTGGCGCTGGCAGCTTGGCCCCATTACATAGGAAAGAAGCAGCTTCAACCAGCCCCGGTACTCCTCTACTCCGCCATTGTTACCATTCTGGCGATTGGAGCTTCTGGGTACTTTGGATCGAAACCGCGACTACTGCTTCCGGCCTTCCCCATACTGATTCCGATCGCCTTGACGCTAACTAAGAGTCGGCCCGTATACACGTACATCGTCTTGGCGCTGATGACCACGTCGTCTGCTATTTACGGTGCTTTTTGGCTTAACGGTTCCGGCCCTCCGTAGAAACGGCCAAAGGCTGGACCACGTCGCCCCTCATCGGACTTTTCCAGTGCCCTCTATCAGCTGGCCCTGTCCGTGTTGAGCCGGTGACTGACGGGCAACTCGAGAACGCAGGGCTGCTTCCCGAATTAAAATTTTGCCAGGCGATCGAGACAAGACACCCACCGTCTTTCGAGACCAGGGAGGGCCGAGAACCGCGATTCTCGGCCCTCCCCTTCGCGTAGATCAGGTCGCTATTCGGCGCCGAATTACCCTGCTACTTCATCTGCACAACAACATCGAAAATGTTGAAGTAGCAGTCGGTCGCGTAGACCCTGGTCTTCTTGTTCGTGGTTATCCACTGCGTGTTGTCCGTGTCGTTCCAGCTGCAGACTGATGGCGAGTTCGTCTCTCGCGCGGACGCGGAAGAACCGCCGGCGGACGTGGTCGCTGCCCTCGCCGGGCTAACCAAACACTCGCTCAAAGTCACCGAGGCCGCCAAGCCCGAACGTCTGCGGGCTGCACTGGACGCCCTCTCACGCAAGCTCAACGGGAAGCCTGCCGCCGACAACACCGTGAACCGCAAGCGCATGGTGCTGAGCAACGCCATGCGCTACGCGATCGAGAAGGACATTCTCTCGGTCAACCCGCCGCGCTCGGGTCGACTGAGACCCTCCGGCCAAGGATGACGAGGTCGACTTCCGATACGTGCCCAACCCCGAGCAGGCAGCCGCGCTCATCGCCGCCGTCCGTGAACGGGGAGACAGGGGCGCCCACCTCGCCCCGTTCTTCGGCTGCCTCTACCACGCGGCCATGCGCCCATCCGAGATCGCGGCCCTACGAGAGGCAGACTGCCGCCTTCCCGAATCGGGATGGGGTGAGTTGGTCCTCGCGGGCAGCCGCCCGGAAGTCGGCTCCGGGTGGACCGACGACGGCGCATCGCACGAGCAGCGCGGGCTGAAGCGCAGGGCGCGACGGGCCACCAGGCCCGTGCCCATTCCGCCGGCCCTCACCAAGATGCTGCGCGACCACATCGAGGCGTACGGCACCGCAGAAGATGGCCGACTCTTCCGGGCAGCACGCAACGGGCGCGTGAGATCCACCGAGTACTGCGAAGCCTGGGACAAGGCGCGCGGCAAGGCGCTGTCCGAGGCGGAGGCTGCCACGCCGCTCGCGGACGTTCCGTACTCGCTCCGGCGCGCCGGCGTCTCCCTGTGGATCAACTCGGGCGCGGACCCTGTCGAAGTGGCACGGCGCGCCGGCCACAGCCTCACGGTCCTGTTCCGCTTCTACGCCAAGATCCTGCGCGGTCAGCAGTCACTCGCGAATGAGCTGACCGGATGGCTCAGCGTAATCACAGGTCAACCACGGCGTCCTCATATGAACGGCCAGCAGGCTCTGCGTAGTTGCCCAAGCGAGAGGACGCCATCATGAACGACTACGACCCGACAAGCCACTCTCCGGCCGGGTCAGCCCCGGCGACCATGGCCGTGCAAGCACGCCGGCCGAGCGTACGGCGGTTGCTGTCGAAGAAAAAGGGTGGATGGATCGTGGCCGCCGGGCTGACGTGTGCGGTGGCCGGACTGACCGGCACGTCCGCCGCGGCGGACTCGTCGTCCGCGTCGTCCCTTTCGGCCACAGCCACGTCCTCACCGACCGCATCGCCCACCCCGCCCGCCGGCGGCGGGCCCGTGGCTGGGCCGTCCGCCGGGGGTGCGACCGGCATCGTCGACACCACATCCAGGTCGGGCTTCACCTTTTCGACGGCAATGGGTGTGGAGGTGACCGTCGACGTGGCGTCCTCCACGACCTACGAGAAGGGAACCCACCGCGCCTCGGCGAGCGCCGTGAAGAAGGGCGCAAGCGTCCTCGTCCTGGGGACGGTCGACAGCGCGACCATCACGGCTACGCAGGTCATCGTGCAACCCGGGGGCGACGGCGGAGCTGCGGCTGCCGAGGCGGCAGGGGTGATCCCCTTCCAGCAGGGGACGCCGTCACCGGCGAAGACGGTCGGTGAGATCCCGGACTACACCGAGGGAGAGGGGACGATCGTCAGCGGGACGACGGCGAACAAGGCGACGAAGGCCGCGCAGGCCGTCGTCCCCGGAGGCGTCGTCAACCGTGTGGTGGAGCTGAGCGGCGGCGAGTACGAGGTTCACAACGTCGGCGTCAACTGGCCGCACCACATTTTCGTCAGCAAGGACTTCAAGGTCCTCGGCTACGAGTAGCCGCCGCGATAGAGCGCCGGTGCCCGTGGCCGGCTCGGGTTGGGCCCGGGGGGGGGGGGCCCCGGGGGACCCCCCCGACGGGCGCACAGCCGCAAAACGGGGGGGCCCGGGGTGCGAGGGGC
>NZ_JBSFMS010000149.1:0-16861 GCF_053599675.1 Streptomyces sp. NPDC000880
GGTGAGGCGGCGGGGGCGGGCTGTGCATTATGTTTTGTTGGCGGGGGGGGGGGGCGGCGCCCCCCCACCCCGTTTCCCTGTCGGTACGAATGCCCTTACGCCTTACGCGAGGAGACGCAGCGCAGATGTCCGAGGTGAACGCCCCCTGGCTCATCGTGGGCCTCGGCAATCCCGGGCCCGACTACGCCGCGAACCGGCACAACGTCGGGTTCATGGTCGCCGACCTGCTCGCGGAGCGCATGGGCGGCAAGTTCAAGCGCGCGCAGAAGGCGCAGGCGCAGGTCGTGGAGGGCCGGATCGGCGCGCCCGGTCCTGCGAACCGACGGTTGATCCTGGCCAAGCCGATGTCGTACATGAATCTGTCCGGCGGCCCGGTCAGCTCGCTGCGCGACTTCTACAAGGTGCCGGTCTCCAACATCGTCGCAATCCACGACGAGCTGGACATCGACTACGGCACGCTGCGGCTGAAGCTGGGCGGCGGCGACAACGGGCACAACGGCCTGAAGTCCATGACCAAGGCGATGGGCGCGGACTATTACCGGGTGCGGTTCGGGATCGGCCGCCCGCCGGGCCGGATGCAGGTCGCGGACTTCGTACTGAAGGACTTCTCGTCCACGGAGCGCAAGGAACTCGGCTACTTGGTGGACCGGGCGGCGGACGCGGTGGAGTGCCTGGTCACGGAGGGCCTGGAGCGGGCGCAAAGTACGTACAACTCCTGATAAGGCCGGGCCATAGGTTGACCGAGCGCGGTCATATGGCCAAGGATCGCGCGTTGTGAACCGGACTCGATTGCTCCTCCACGGCCGCAGGGCGGCCATGGCCTGTGTTGCCGCGCTACTGCTGGTGGCCGGTTTCTGGTCGTCGTGGGGCACGGCCCAGCACGTCCTGCTCGCGAAGGGCCGGGAGCACGGCACGCTGACGGTCGCCGACTGCGGCGTGGACACCTGCACGGGCCCGTACGACCCGGAGGGCTCGGCCGCGCCCCGCACAGGCATGACCATCGAGAAGTCGATCGCCGTGAAGGAGGGCGAGAAGCTCCCGGTGGTGGTGAAGCCGGGCACGGCGGAAGTGGTGCGCACGGGCACAGCGGGCGCCCTTCACGCCTGGCGCCCGCTCGGCGGCGCACTTCTCCTCGCCGCCCTCGTCATCGGCGGCGGCCTCAGACTGACCCGGACCGCCTGGGCGGCGGCGGCGGCGGGCGGGGCGCTGCTGGTGGGAACGTTCTTCGCACTCTGAGCCCGGACTCCGCCGGCCCCCAATCCCCTTGCTGGAACGGCGCATTCACCTGATCGTTATCCTGGACTATCGGGACAAGTGCCAACTCTTGATGCATATGTGTCACGAGGTGTCTTGACCGGCGCGCGGGTTCACAGGACGCTGAGCCGCCCCCCACGGCACCCACCCTCTCTCACGTTGGATTGCCCATGCGCACCCTTACGTTCACCGGCGCCCTGGTGGCAGCAGCGGCGCTCTCGCTGTCGGCCGCTCCATCCGCGTTCGCAACCCCGCCCGGCGACAACGGCACCGTGAAGATCCACGATGCCAAGACCGGCGAAGAACTCCGCAAGAACGAGCCGCACGTCTGCTCCTTCTACCTCGACGCCTTCGGTTTCGACCGCGGCCAGGAAGTCGACTGGAAGATCGTCGAGATGCCGCCCACCGGCACCAAGGGCACGGTCGCGGACACCGGTTCACTGACGCTGGACGGCGAGGGTCATGGCCGTACGGACGACAAGACCCTGCCCGACGGGCACTACAAGCTCATCTGGAACTTCGACGGTGAGCACGGCGAGGCCAAGCACAAGGTCTTCTGGACCGACTGCGAGGACGACGGCAAGCCGGGTGAGAAGCCGACCGGCAAGCCTTCCCAGAAGCCCTCCGATGAGCCCTCCGAGAAGCCTTCCGAGGAGCCGACGGCGAAGCCCACCTCCTCCACCTCCGCTTCCACGGCCCCGACGGCCGCCCCGTCCCCGTCCGCGGCCGGCGGCGGTGACCTCGCCGAGACCGGTTCGAGCGCCCCGATCGGCGCGATCTCAGCGGTCGCCGCGGCCCTGGTCGGCGCGGGCGGTTACCTGATCGCGCGCCGCCGCAAGGCCCAGCACTGACCAATACCAAAAACGGCCCCCTCCCCGCGCGGGGAGGGGGCCGTTTCGCGTGGTGTCAGCCGGTGTTGCGCAGCCCCGCCGCCACGCCGTTGACCGTCAGCAGCAGCGCCCGCGACAGCAGCGGATCCGGCTCCTCGCCCCGGGCCGCCGCCTCGCGCTGGCGCGCCAGCAGCGAGACCTGCAGGTAGGAGATCGGGTCCAGATACGCGTCGCGGATGCCGAACGTCTGCTGCAGCACCGGGTTCGAGCCCAGCAGCCGCTCGCCGCCCGTGACCTTCAGGACTTCGCTGACCGTCAGCGCGTGCTCAGCCTCGATGGTGGCGAAGACATGCTTCAGGTCGTCGGGGACGAGCGTGTCCACGTAGTGCCGGGCGATCCGCAGGTCCGTCTTGGCCAGCGTCATCTCGACGTTCGCGATGAAGTTCCGGAAGAAGTGCCACTGTTCGTGCATTTCGCCCAGGACCGTGTCCAGACCCGCCTCGCGCAGCGCCTTCAGGCCCGAGCCGACGCCGAACCACCCCGGCACGATCTGCCGCGACTGCGTCCAGCCGAAGACCCAGGGGATGGCCCGCAGGCCGTCGAGGCCCGCCCCCGAGTCCGGCCGGCGGGACGGCCGCGAGCCCAGGTGCAGCTCGGCCAGCTGGTCCACGGGCGTGGAGGCGAAGAAGTACGCGGGCAGGTCCGGGTCCTCGACCAGGCGGCGGTACGCCGTGTGCGCCGCCTCCGAGACCGTGTCCATCGCCGCGTCCCAGCGCGCCAGTGCCTCGCCCGACTGGCGCGGCGCGGTGTGCAGCGCGGACGCCTGCAGCGTCGCCGCGACCGTCAGCTCCAGGTTCTCCCTGGCCAGCGACGGGATCAGATACTTGTCGGAGATGACCTCGCCCTGCTCGGTCACCTTGATCTCGCCCTCCAGCGTGCCCCACGGCTGCGCCAGGATCGCGTCGTGCGAGGGGCCGCCGCCGCGGCCGACCGTGCCGCCGCGGCCGTGGAAGAGGCGCAGCCGTACGCCGTACCGGTGCGCCACATCACGCAGCCTCCGTTGCGCCCGGTGGATCTCCCACTGCGAGGTGGTGATGCCGCCGAACTTCGACGAGTCGGAGTACCCGAGCATGACCTCCTGGACGTCGCCCCGCAGCGAGACGAGCCGCCGGTACGAGGGGTCGGCGAGCATGCCGTCCAGAATGACGTCCGCGGCCTTCAGCTCGTCCGTGGTCTCGAGCAGCGGCACGATGCCGATCTTCGCCCAGCCCGCGTGCAGATCGATCAGTCCGGCCTCACGCGCCAGTACCGCCGCGGCGAAGACGTCGTCCGCGCCCTGGCACATCGAGATGATGTACGACTCGATGACCTCGGGCCCGAAGCGCTCGACGGCTTCCTTGACGGTGTGGAAGACGCCGAGGGTCTTCTGCCCCGCGGCGTCCAGCGGCGCGGGCGTCGGCGCCAGCGGCCGCCGCGAGCGCAGCTCCTTGGCGAGCAGCTTCTGCCGGTAGTCCCGCGGCATGTCCGCGTATCGCCAGGACTCCTCGCCGAGCCGGTCGAAGAGCTGCCCGAGCGCATGGTGGTGCGCGTCGGCGTGCTCGCGGACGTCCATCGTCGCGAGCTGGAGCCCGAACGCCGCGATCGTGCGGATCGTACGGTCAATGTGGCCGTCGGCGAAGAGGCCGCCGCGGTGCGCGCGCAGCGACGTCTGGATCAGGGTGAGGTCGTGCAGCAGCTCGGCGGTGCCGAGGTAGTCGCGGCCCCCCTCGTGCGGCGTGCCCTTGGCGAGCCGCTCCCGGGTGTTGACGAGCTTCTGCCGGATGCAGGTGGCCTTGAGGCGGTACGGCTCCTCGGCGTTCAGCCGCTTGTAGCGGGGGCTGATCTCCGGAAGCCGCTCCAGATCGCTCTGCAACGACGTCAGCAGCTCCTCCGTGGCGCCCGCGTAGCGGATGGAGTTGGAGAGCAGTCCGCGCAGATAGTCGATGACCTCGACGGCGTCGGTGATGCCGTGCTCGTGCTGCAGGATCAGCACCTCCCAGGTCACCGCGGGGGTGACATTGGGGTTGCCGTCACGGTCGCCGCCGATCCAGGTGCCGAAGGTCAACGGGCGTGTCTGAGGGGGCAGTTCGACACCGACCCGCTCCAGCTCCGCGGACAGGTCCTCCAGCACGTCGCCGACGGCGCCCGCGTGCAGCTCGTCGAGGTAGTAGATCGCGTTGCGCGCCTCGTCGGCCGGCTCGGGCCGCACCACACGCAGCTCGTCGGTCTGCCAGATCAGGTCGATGTTCTCGGCGAGCCGCAGATCGTGACGGCGCCGGTCGGCCGGGCTGACCGGGGCCTCGAGGAGTTCGGCGATGCGGCGCAGCTTGTTCAGTACGGAACGCCGCGCCGCCTCGGTCGGGTGCGCGGTGAATACCGGCCGTACGTTCAGATTCTTGACGGTTTCGCGCAGATGCTCGGGGTCGGCGTCCTTGAGCCGGTCCGCGGTACGGGCCAGCAGACCGCCCTCGGCGGCCCGCCGCTCTCGCATCTCATGGCCGCGGTGCACCTGCTCGGTGACGTTCGCCAGATGGAAGTAGATGGAGAAGGCGCGCACCAGCTTGGCCGCGGTCTCCAGGTCGGTGTCGCCCAGCAGCTCGGCTGCGGCCTCACCGTCGCTGCGCGTCAGGGCCCGGACCCGCTCGACGAGCTCCAGGAGCTCGGGGCCCTCCTGTCGGACGAGGGTCTCGCCCAGCAGATCGCCCAGGCGGCGGATGTCGGCGCGCAATTCGGCGCTGGCGGTAGGGGTCTGGTCGGCACTGCTCACAGGTGCGGCTCCTTGCAGTGTTTGAGCACGTCTGGAGGGTTCTGGAGGCTGCGGACCGCGCTGTCCGACGACACCCAGGATAGGTGGCCGTTTCCCTGACGTTATCCACGGATCCCTTGCCGCGAGGCTGCGCGCTGCCATACTTACGTTGCCGTAGGTTACGCGTCCGTAATGCGGTTTCCATTGCAGTCCCTCACCCCACAGGGGAACCCCATGACGACAAGCCCTGATCTGCTGGACGACGTCCCTCAGTCGCCGTTGCCGGACCTCCCTTCCGCCACCCTGGGCGGGGACAGCAAGCGGTCGGTCGAGCAGATCGCCCTGCTGCTGTTCATCACGGTGCCCTTTCTCGCCCTGCTCGCGGCGGTGCCGCTGGCCTGGGGCTGGGGCGTGAGCTGGCTCGATCTGGGCCTGCTGGTGGCGATGTACTACATCGGCTGCCACGGCATCACGATCGGCTTCCACCGCTATTTCACGCACGGCGCCTTCAAGGCGAAGCGCCCGCTGCGTATCGCGCTGGCGGTCATGGGCTCGCTGGCCGTCGAGGGCCCGCTGGTGCGCTGGGTGGCCGACCACCGTAGGCACCACAAGTTCTCGGACGCGGAGGGCGACCCCCACTCGCCGTGGCGCTTCGGCGAGACCGTCCCCGCGCTGATGAAGGGCCTGTGGTGGGCACACATCGGCTGGATGTTCGACGAGGAGCGGACGCCGCAGCACAAGTACGCGCCGGATCTGATCAAGGACGGGGCGATCCGCCGGATCTCCCGTGACTTCATTTACTGGACGATGCTCTCGCTGGCCGTCCCGCCGCTGATCGGCGGTCTGGTCACGATGTCGTGGTGGGGGGCGTTCACCGCGTTCTTCTGGGGTTCGCTGGTCCGCGTCTGCCTGCTGCACCACGTCACGTGGTCGATCAACTCCATCTGCCACGCGGTCGGCAAGCGCCCCTTCAAATCCCGTGACCGCTCGGGCAATGTGTGGTGGCTCGCGGTGCTGTCCTGCGGAGAGTCCTGGCACAACCTCCACCACGCCGACCCGACGAGCGCGCGGCACGGCGTGCTGCGCGGCCAGATCGACTCCAGCGCCCGGCTCATCCGCTGGTTCGAGCAGCTGAGCTGGGCATACGACGTCCGCTGGCCCAGTGAGTCCCGTATCGACGCCCGGCGCAAGAGCGACACCGCCGACGCGGCATGATTGACGACGTGGCGATCGACGGCAGTACCAGCAAACCGGACAAGAGCCGACCCGCGGGGAGCCGGCGCGTCCGCCGGGTCCGGATGACCGGGGCGGAGCGCCGGGAGCAGTTGCTGGACATCGGTCGCACCCTGTTCGCCGAGAAGGGTTTCGAGGGCACGTCGGTCGAGGAGATCGCCGCGAAGGCGGGCGTCTCCAAGCCGGTGGTGTACGAGCACTTCGGCGGCAAGGAGGGGCTGTACGCCGTCGTGGTGGACCGCGAGATGCGCCAGCTGCTCGACACGGTGACGGGCGCGCTGACCGCGGGGCATCCGCGGGAGCTGCTGGAACAGGCGGCGTTCGCGCTCCTCGACTACATCGAGACGTATACGGACGGGTTCCGCATCCTCGTCCGGGACTCCCCGGTCGCCCAGTCGACCGGCACCTTCGCCTCGCTGATCAGCGATATCGCCACCCAGGTGGAGGACATCCTCGGCCTGGAGTTCAAGGCCCGGGGCTTCGACTCGAAGCTCGCCCCGCTGTACGCGCAGGCGCTCGTCGGCATGGTCGCGCTGACCGGCCAGTGGTGGGTGGACGCCCGCCGGCCGAAGAAGGCGGAGGTCGCGGCGCATCTGGTGAATCTGGCGTGGCACGGCCTTGACGGTCTTGAGCAGAAGCCACGGCTCATAGGGCACCGCAAGAACTGACGCCCCTTCACCCTAATTGGCTACCGGCCCGGCTTCCGCAGTTGTAGAATTTGCGACTATTCCGGGGAACGGTTCGCCACTCAAAGAGAGCAACTGCGAACATCTTCAACCCGGTTCCACCATTTTCCCCAGGGGGGGACCTTGTCTTCAGTGGAACCCGGCCGCCTTGTCGGCGTGCGTTTCAGACGCGCCCGCAGGATCGCGGCCTGCACGGCTCTCGCCGTCTCGGCAGGCATGCTGCTCGCCGTCCCTGCAGCGGCGGACGACAGCATGCCGCCCGCGCCGGTCGAGCAGTCCAGGCCGAGCAGTGAGCCGCCGAAGCTGACGCTTCCCAAGCACGGCGCCAAGCAGCCCTCCGCGGCTGACGCGGCCGACGTCCCGGTCGCCAAGCCGCGCAGCGACATCGACGGCGACGGCTTCACCGATCTTCTCTACCGTGCCGGCAACGGCAGGATCTATGTGGTGCCGGCCAGCGGTGCCGATTCCTACGAGTACCTCTTCGACACCAATGAGGCTGCGGACGAGACCTTCAAGGACGTCTTCTCGGTCGCCGGTCTTGATGCGGCCGGACCGGTCCACTTCACCCTGCTGTCGAGCGGCCGGCTCTCGGCCTACCGGAGCTCCCCCGACCGGGGCACGATCTTCTGGTCCGGGGTGGGCTGGCAGGCGTACAACAAGGTCTTCTCGCCCGGCGACCTGACCGGTGACGGCAGCGGCGACCTGCTCGCGCGTACGCCGTCGGGCGACCTGTACCTGTACCGGACGACGCCGGGGGCAGCCGTCCCCATGGCCGCCCGGGTCAAGGTCGGCTCCGGCTGGGGCGCGTACGACCAGCTCATCGGCGTGAACGACGTCAACAGCGACGGCATCGCCGACCTCTTCGCCCGTACGCCGGGCGGCGAGCTGTTCTTCTACTCCGGCAATCCCAACCCCGCCTCGCCCTTCAAGGGCCGCGTCAAGGTCGGCGACGGCTGGAACGGCTACAACCAGATCCTCAGCATCGACGACCAGAGCGGCGACGGTCTTGGCGACCTCGTCGCCCGTACGCCGTCGGGCATGCTGTACACCTACGAGTCCACGGGGACGGGCGCGTTCCTCCCCCGCGTGGCGGGCGGCTCGGGCTGGAACGCGGTGGCGCAGTTCGCCGGCGCGGGCAACAACCCGCACCTCGGCAAGGACGAGGTCCTCGGGATGGATACCCAGGGCACGCTGTTCACCTACTACGTCATGAACAACGGTCTGCTGAGCGCCCGTGACCAGGTCAGCGACATCGGCGGTTTCAAGGGGGCGAAGCTCACCTTCGTCTCCTCGCTCGACCCCAACGGCTGGGGCGACCTTTTCGAGCTGTACAACGGCACGCTGTACAACCTCACCCACACGTCGGGCGCAGCCCACGTCATCGGCAGCGGCTGGGGCGTCTACAACCTCCTCGTCGGCCCCGGCGACCTGAACGGCGACGGCAAGGGCGACCTGCTGGCGCGTGACGGCTCCGGTGCGCTGTATCTGTACCGCGGCGACGGCACCGGTTCGAAGTTCGCCGCCCGGCTCAAGGTCGGCACCGGCTGGAACGGGTTCAACAAGCTGGTCGGCGCCGGTGACGTCAACGGCGACGGCCGCAGCGACCTGATCGCCCGCGGCACCGACGGCAGGCTGTATCTGTACGCGGGTACGGGCTCCTCCTCGGCGCCGTTCAAGGCGAGGACGCTGATCGGCTCAGGCTGGAACACGTACAACAAGCTGGCGGCCCCCGGCGACCTCGACGGGGACGGACGAGCGGACCTCGTCGGCGCCAACGCCGCGGGTGAGCTGTACCGCTACACCGCCAACGGCAAGGGCGGGTTCAACACCAGGGCCAAGATCGGCAACGGCTGGAACACGTACAGCAACCTGTATTGACCCGTACTGCACAGAGCGGAGAAAACAGAGCGCCCCGTCGCACCGGACCTCCGGCGGGCGGGGCCCTTTCCTGCGCTGACCAGGGGGTCGCGGACGATCTCCACGAGGCCCTCGTGGAGATCGACGCGCCGGCCAAGTCCCTGGGCGTGAAGCTGCCCGACCGGGCCACCCGCAGCTGAGCCGCGACAGCGAAGTGGGCCGCCCAGGCTGGGGCGGCCCACTTCATGTCGTACCGGAGACGATCGCGTCGGACGGTAGGGTCCAGCCTTCCTGACCGTCGCACCCAAGGCGGCGCCGCAGGGCGGACCTCCTGCACCCACTCCAACCCACTCCAACCCGCTGCAAGCCATACGCCGGCCGGTCTGTTGGAAGGTGCCGGAGACGCTGTCAGCAGTTCGGCAACGGGCTCCAAGAACGAGACCACGAGCGCGCCGTCACCCTTTGTGATGACGCCTGCGGATTCCGGCGGCTACCGTGGAGCGGCAGACTGAGAATCCCGTCCATGGGAGGAACCATGACCGCCGAGCCGACCGCCGAGTCGGGCTACCGCTGGCCGGTGCCGCCGCAGGACGGATACACCGTGGACGACCTGTTCACGCTGCCCGGCCTCCCGCCGCACACCGAGCTGATCGACGGGAGCCTGGTTTTCGTGAGTCCGCAGCGACGTTTCCACAGCCGCATGATCGACCTTCTGGTCACCGGCCTGCGCCGAACCGTCCCGGAGGACCTGAAGGTCGAGCGTGAGATGACCGTGATCCTGGACCGGCGCAACGGCCCCGAGCCCGATGTCTCCGTCGTACGCGCCGAGGCGATCACCGGCCTGGAGCAAACCCGCTTCGAGGCGGCCGATGTACTGCTCGCTGTCGAGGTCGTCTCTCCGGACTCCGAGGCTCGCGACCGCGACACCAAGCCCCGCAAGTACGCCACCGCAGGCATCGAGCACTTCTGGCTGGTCGAGATGACCGGCGCCGATCAGCACCCCGTAGTGCGGGTCTACGAACTCGACCCGGTGACCAAGGCGTACGCCCTGACTGGTATTCACCACGACCAGCTCAAGACCAGCGTCCCGTACGACATCCGCATGGACATCACCCTGGACGCGTTGCGCAGGCTCTGATCTTGATCCACAGCGGTGTAGGGGAGCTCCGTCATGCCCAGGACGTCGGTGTAGTACGCGCGCAGGGCGTCCTCCGATCCGGGTGGCGCGGCCAGCTGGACATGGTCGACGGCGGCGAGCATCAGAACCCCTTTCGTGCGACGGCGAAGATCCGGCGGAACGGGAACACCGTGCCGTGCGGGCCCGGCGGGTAGGCCTTGCGGAGCAGATCGCGGTACTGGGCGAGGAATTCGTTCGCGGCGTCGGGATCGTCCGCGAGCTCGGTGAGGACCGGACGCAGGGCGGTGCCCTTGACCCAGTCCAGCACCGGGTCGTCCCCGGTGAGGAGTTGGTAGTACGTGGTCTCCCAGGTGTCCGTCCGGCAGCCGAGGTCCACCAGGCGGGCGAGGTAGTCGGCGGGCTCCAGTATGTGTACGAAGCGGCGACCGTGGTCGCCGAGGCGGGCGCGCCACTGCGGGGTTTCGCAGAGCTCGCCTAGGAGTCCGTGGCTGGGTGCGGTGAAATTGCCGGGGACCTGGAAGGCGAGGGTGCCGCCCGGGGTCAGGTTCTCGATCCAAAGAGAAAAGGATTCGGGGTGGTTGGGCACCCATTGCAGGGCCGCGCTGGAGACGATCAGGTCGTAAGGCTCGTCGGGCGTCCAGTGCGCGGCGTCGGCGGGCCTGAAGTCGAGCCAGCCGCCGCCGAATGTGGTGCCGGCGTGCTCCTTGTCGGCGATGGCGAGCATCTCGGGCGAGAGGTCGAAACCGGTGATGTGGGCCGTGGGCCAGCGGTCGGCGAGGAGTGCGGTGACGTTTCCGGGTCCGCAGCCCAGGTCCGCGATACGGGCGGGCATATCGCGATTGGGTAGCTGCGGTATCCGGGCGAGCAGATCGAGGAACGGGCGGGTGCGATGCCCCGCGTGACGCAGATACTGATGCGGATCCCAGGTTGGTACGGAATGCATGTTCGAGCCCCCTTGCAGGAACGGTGCGCCGAAACGGAACGGTGTCCCGGCCCGACCATGCCCAAGCCTGAGCCCGAATATATCTTGACATCAAGAGACTTCACATCGACAGACCCTCTACACTGATCGACATGGAGGACGAGGTCGATCGACTGGTCGCAGCATGGCGCCGTGAGCGCCCCGACCTCGACGTGGAACCACTGGAGGTGCTCAGCCGCGTATCCAGGCTCGCCCGCCATCTGGACCGCGCCCGCCGGCTCGCCTTCGCCGAGCACAATCTCGAGCCGTGGGAGTTCGACGTACTGACCTCGCTGCGGCGCGCGGGGGCTCCGTACCAGCTTTCACCCGGCCAGTTGCTGACCCAGACGCTGGTCACCTCGGGCACCATGACCAACCGCATCGACCGGCTTGCCAAGAAGGACCTGGTGGAGCGGCTGCCGGACCCCTCCGACCGACGCGGGGTGCTGGTGCGCCTCACGCCCGAGGGGCGGGACCGCGCGGACCAGGCGCTGGCCGGGCTGCTCGCGCAGGAGCGCGCGATCCTGGTGGAGCTGTCGCGGGCGCAGCGGGCGGAACTGGCGGCGCTACTACGCCAATTGACCGCCCCGTTCGACAACATCCCCGGCTAGGTCGACCGGGCCGACGCCGGCGCGGCGGGCGAGGGCGACCGCGGCGAGCGTGGAGTGCACGCCCAGCTTCCCCAGAACGTTCTGCATATGCGTCCTGACGGTGTGCGGGGACAGGAAGAGGCGCTCGGCCACGGCTTTGCGCCCCAGACCCGCGACCATGCAGCGCAGTACCTCGCACTCGCGTGGCGTGAGCGACTCCACGAGCCGCTCACTCTCGGTGCGGTGCTTGCGCGCCGCGGTCAACTCCCGCAGTACGCCGGTGAGCAGGGCGGGCGGCAGATGCGTCTCGTCGCGCAGCACGCCTCGTATCACCGCGAGCAGCCGCTGCAGGGAGCAGTCCTTGGCGACCCAGCCGGAGGCGCCCGCCTGCAGCGCGAGGGCGGCACGGCGCGGGTCGTCCTTCTCGGCGAGCACGACGGTACGGACCGCGAGCTGGCCGGAACGGACGCCCGCCACCAGGGAGATGCCGTCGACGAAGCCGTCCTCGCCGTTGTCCGGCACGGCGCGGGCGACGACGGCACGGGCGCGGGGCACCACCTGGGCGCCGAGGTCGGCGTCGACGAGCATGACGTCGAACCTGCGCCCTTCGGCGGCCGCCCGCTCCAGACACCGCAGCGCGGCGGTGCCGCTGCCGGCCGCGGCGACCTCGACATCGGGCTCGGCCGCGAGGGCGGCAGCGAGCGACTCGGCGAAGATTCGGTGGTCATCCACCACCAGGACCCGGATACGAACCACAAACACCCCCAGTGTCGGAGGAGAGACGGGCGCGGGTACGGCACCCGGAGAAATGGGGTTAGTACAGCGGTCGCTCGGCCGCCGCCGTGCTGTGACTCATACCCCACCCCGGGCGTCGTACCCGACTGTCTCGCCCCCTGATCGACACCGGCCCCCACCGGTGCTGAGCATCAGACTACGGCTGGGTGGCTGGAGCGGAAGGCTATTTGCAGAACTGATTGGCCAGGGTGTTTAGGGTGTGCCGCATGTTTCGTATTGAGGCGGAAGTCGACAAAGATCGACACAGGCTGCTCGGTGAACAGCTCGAGGCCGACAACGCGGAATGGTCCCCGGCGATACGCAGGTTGCGGGGTACGCCGCACGGGGAAGAAGTGCCGCTGCCCCCCTTCCCGAACTGGGGGCAGGCCGCCCAGACCCCCGAGGGGGTCTGGGAACGGCGGGGCTGACGCCCCCACTTCAAGGGCGGGTGGGTGAGTGGGCGAGTTCCGCTCAGGACACGCGGCGCGCTCCCGGGGACGGGGTTGCCGGGAAGATTCGCGGCTCGTCGAAGCCCGTCGACGCGAACGCCTCCACGAGCGACTTCTTCAGCGTCGCCGACGTCGACGTCTGCGTCAGGACGATCGCCGAGCCGCCGAAGCCGCCGCCCGTCATCCTCGCGCCCAGCGCGCCCGCCGACAGGGACGCGTCGACCACCAGGTCCAACTCCGGGCAGGAGACACGGAAGTCGTCCCGCAGTGACGCGTGGCCCTCGGTGAGGACCGGGCCTATCGCTTCGACCTCGCCCGCCTCCAGCAGGGCGATCACCCGTTCCACCCGGTGGTTCTCGGTCACGATGTGGCGGACCAGGGCGCGTAGCTCCGGGTCGTCCAGCCGGGACAGGGCCGCCTCAAGGTCCGCGTACGGGACGTCCCGCAGTGCGGGGACCCCCAGCGCCGCCGCGCCCGCCTCGCAGCCCGCGCGGCGTTTGCCGTACTCGCCCTCACTGTGGGCGTGTTTGACCCGGGTGTCGACCACCAGGAGTTCCAGGCCGAGCGCCGCCAGGTCGAAGGGGATCTGGCGCTGCGAGAGGTCCCGGGTGTCCAGGTGCAGCGCGTGGCCCGCGGTGCAGCACGCCGAGGCCGTCTGGTCCATGATCCCGGTGGGCGCGCCGACGTAGACGTTCTCGGCGCGCTGGCACAGCCGGGCCATCCGCCCCCGCTCCAGGCCCAGTTCGTACAGGTCGTTCAGGGCGAGGGCCGTGACGACCTCGAGTGCGGCGGAGGACGAGAGCCCGGCGCCCGCCGGGACCGTCGACTCGTAGTGGAAGTCCGCGCCGCCCACCGCATGGCCCGCCTCCCGCAGCGCCCACACCACGCCCGCCGGATAGTCGCTCCAGCCCCCCGGCCCCCGCCCCGGAGCGAGGTCGTCGACGCACAGTTCGACCGCGCCGCCGGGGACGTCCGCCGAGTGCAGCCGCAGTACGCCGTCGTCCCGGCGGGCCACCGTCGCCACGGTGGTGTGCGGCAGCGCGAAGGGCATCACGAAACCGTCGTTGTAGTCGGTGTGTTCACCGATCAGATTCACCCTGCCGGGTGCCGCCCACACGCCTTCGCTCATGACGCGTTCTCCCTCCCCCGGGCAAAGTCCCAGGCGTCCGACACAATGCCCGCCAGGTCCGCGCGGCTCGGCTGCCAGCCCAGCCGTTCCCGCGCGGCGGCCGCGGAGGCGACCAGCACCGCCGGGTCGCCGCCCCGGCGCGCGGCCACGACCTCCGGGACCGGGTGCCCGGTGACCTCGCGTACGGTCTCGATGACCTCGCGCACCGAGAACCCGTTGCCGTTGCCGAGGTTGCAGATCAGATGCTCACCCGCCGTCGCCGCGTCCAGCGCCAGCAGATGCGCCTCGGCGAGGTCCGCGACATGGATGTAGTCGCGTACGCAGGTGCCGTCCGGCGTCGGATAGTCGTCCCCGAACACCGAGATCGACTCGCGCCGGCCGAGCGCCACCTGCAGCACCAGCGGGATGAGATGCGACTCAGGGTCGTGGCGCTCGCCGCAACTGCCGTACGCGCCCGCCACGTTGAAGTACCGAAGGGACACGGCCGCCAGACCGTGCGCCGCCGCCTCACCCGTGATCATGTGGTCGACGGCCAGCTTCGACGCACCGTACGGGCTGGTCGGCGCGGTCGGGTCGGTCTCGGTGATCGGGGTGGAGACCGGCTCTCCGTACGTCGCCGCGGTGGAGGAGAAGACCAGTTTGCGCACCCCGGCGGAGCGCATCGCCGCCAGCAGCTCCATCGTCCCGCCGACGTTGTTCGCCCAGTACTTCTCGGGGTGCACGACGGACTCGCCGACCTGCGAGAAGGCCGCGAAGTGCAGTACCGCGTCGTACGAGGCGTCGAGCCACTTGGCGGCATCTCGGATATCGCCCTCGATGAAGGCCGCGCCCGCGGGCACGCCCTCCTTGAAGCCGGTGCAGAGGTTGTCGAGGACGGTCACCTCGTGCCCCGCCTCCAGCAGGTGCTGTGCCACCACACTGCCGACATATCCGGCCCCGCCCGTCACCAGGTACTTGCTCACTCGCTCGCTACCTCTCGCAGTCGTCTCGCCGCGGTTTCCGGCGGCACATCATTGATGAACACGCTCATACCGGACTCGGAACCCGCGAGGAACTTCAGCTTGCCGGAAGTCCGGCGGATGGTGAAAAGCTCGAGATGAAGCCCAAAATCACCCCGGTCGACCCCACCGAAGGGCGCCTGGTGCCAGGCCGCGATGTACGGCGTCGGCGGCTCGGCCTCGCCAAAGATCCGGTCGAAGCGCCTCAACAGTTCCAGATAGATCTGTGGGAACTCTGTGCGCGCCTCGTTTTCCAGCGCCCGAAGGTCCGGCACGCGCCGCCGTGGGTAGAGGTGCACCTCGTACGGCCAGTGCGCGGCATACGGCACGAAGGCCACCCAGTGTTCACCCTCCAGAACCACCCGTGCGCGCTCCGCGAGCTCCCGCTCGACGATGTCGTCGAAGAGATTGCGGCCGGTCCCCGCCCGGTGCTCGGCGGCCGAGCGCAGCATCAGCGCGGTGCGCGGCGTGACGAAGGGGTACGCGTAGATCTGGCCGTGCGGGTGCCCGAGCGTCACTCCGATCTCCGCGCCCCGGTTCTCGAAGCAGAAGACCTGCTCCACCTGCGGGAGTTCGGCGAGCTCGGCGGTGCGGTCGGTCCAGGCCTCCAGCACCAGCGCGACCTGCTCCTCGCTGAGGTCGGCGAAGGAGCCGTCGTGGTCGGAGGTGAAGCAGACGACCTCGCAGCGGCCGAAATCGCCGGCCAGGGAGGGAAAGCGGTTCTCGAAAACGGCGACGTCGTAGTCGGCGGCGGGGATCTCGCTGAGGCGGCCGTCCCGGGACGGACAGAGCGGGCATTCGTCGGCCGGCGGGTGGTAGGTGCGGGCCTGGCGGTGTGAGGCGATGGCGACCGAGTCGCCCAGCAGCGGGTCGCGGCGGACCTCGGAGGTGGTGGAGATGGGATCGAGCGGCCGCCGGTCGACGGCGTCCCGAACGGCGTCGTCTCGAGAGTCGTAGTAGAGCAGTTCACGACCGTCGGCGAGCCGGGTCGACGTCTTCTTCACTGTGGAGCTCCCTCACCCTCCCACCAAACAGAACCGCACATAATGAACCACAAGCCAACAGTTACGTCAATGGGTGAGCACCCCTGAGTGAGCGCTTGCGCGCAGCTTCAAACACGCGGGTTGTCGGGAACGAACTGGGCCTCATCTACCAGGGGCGCATCTACCGGTCGCTACTGAGCACCAGCGCTGCGTAGGGCGCCATGAAGGCAGACATGAAGACAGACATGAGCCGGCTCCGCCGAGCCCGTCCGAGGAGGCTCAGCCTTTACTCCGCCGCTTGACCGGTCGGCGACGAGACGATGGCCGCCCGGTCGAGCAGCCCGGTGCGCGCGGCCAGCGCCGCCGCCTCGAGACGGGAGCCGACCCCCAGCTTCATCAGCACCCGCTGCACATGCGTGCGGGCCGTGCTCGGCGCGATCCCCATACCGGCCGCGATCAGCCGGGTGTCCTCACCCTCCGCGACCCGCACCAGCACCTCGACCTCGCGCGCGGTGAGCAACTGCAGCAGCCGCTGCCCCTCGTCGTCGGGCTGCGCGGCCGGGTTGAGCAGCTCCGCGAACGCGCCCTGCAGCAGTTGCGGCGCCACCACCGACTCGCCGGCCCGGGCCTTGACCATGGCACGCTCGACGCCCTCGATGCGCTCGTCGTGGCGTACGTATCCGGAGGCGCCGGCCGCGAAGGCCGCGGCGATCCCGCGCGGACTCGGCACCGGACCGAGCACCACCACGGCCACCTGCGGACGCTCCCGCTTGATCTTGACGATGGGGTCGAACGCGCCCGGCTCCGCGGGCGTCGCCGTGCCCAGCAGGCATACCTCCGGCGCCCTGCTGACCACCAGGTCGGCGGCGCCGGCCGCGGGGGCCGCCGCCGCGAGCACCCGGTGCCCACGCAGCTTCAAGGCCGAGGCGAGCGCCTCGGCAAGCAGTCGGTGATCATCGAGCACCATGAGCCGCACGCCCATCGAGCAACCCTCCCCGTTGGAGCTGGCCCCCCGGCCCTCCTGACCCGGCAAGCTACACGCTTGTTCGACATCGCGCGCCCTGAACTCGGCAAAAGCCCCCCAGAATGCCGAATTCTTCGCCAAACAGGGCCACTTACGGCCGTGGGGGGGGGGCCCGGCGCTGGCTGTGGGGGGGGGCCGCCCCCCATCGGTGGCCATACAAGGGCCGGTGA
>NZ_JBSFMS010000150.1:0-16684 GCF_053599675.1 Streptomyces sp. NPDC000880
CCCACGCCCACCCACACCCTGCTGCACCCCCAAAACACCCCGCGCAGGGACGCGACGGGGCGGAACGGACCCGGGGGACCGAACCGCCCTTTCGCCGTACCGCTTAGAGCACCTTCGAGAGGAACGACTTCGTACGGTCGTGCTGCGGGTTGGTCAGTACGTCACGCGGGTGGCCCGACTCGACCACCACGCCGTCGTCCATAAAGACCAGCGCGTCGCCGACCTCACGCGCGAAGCCCATCTCGTGCGTGACGACGATCATCGTCATGCCGTCCTCGGCGAGGCCGCGCATGACGTCGAGGACGTCACCCACCAGCTCGGGGTCGAGGGCGGAGGTGGGCTCGTCGAAGAGCATCAGCTTCGGTTCCATCGCCAGAGCGCGGGCGATGGCGACGCGCTGCTGCTGGCCGCCGGAGAGCTGGGCGGGGTAGTTCTTGGCTTTGTCGGACAGGCCCACCCGGTCCAGCAGCTGCTCCGCACGGGCACGGGCAACCGCCCTGGCCTCGCCGCGCACCTGGATCGGCGCTTCCATGACGTTCTCGATGGCGGTCATGTGCGGGAAGAGGTTGAAGCGCTGGAAGACCATGCCGATGTCGCGGCGCTTGCGGGCGACCTCGTGGTCCTTGAGCTCGTAGAGCTTGTCGCCCTTCTGGCGGTAGCCGACGAGTTCGCCGTCGACGGACAGCCGGCCGGCGCTGACCTTCTCCAGGTGGTTGATGCACCGCAGGAAGGTCGACTTACCGGACCCGGAAGGGCCGATCAGACAGAACACCTCCCGCGGGGCGACCTCCAGATCGATGCCCTTGAGGATGTGCGCGGGACCGTAGGACTTGTGGACGCCCTCGGCCTTCACCATGGCGGTCATGTCACACCCCCCTGGGGCTTGTGAGGGACAGCATGTTGGCCTTGACCTTCTGCCAGGGCGTCGGCGGCAGCTGCCGCAGCGACCCGCGAGCGTAGTACCGCTCGACGTAGAACTGGCCGACGCTGAAGACACTGGTCAGAGCCAGGTACCAGACCGAGGCCACCAGCAGCATCTCCATGACCGCGAACGACGTGGAGCCGATGTTCGTCGCTGCGCGCAGCAATTCCGTGTACTGCACCGCGGACACCAGGGATGAGGTCTTGAGCAGGTTGATGAACTCATTCCCGGTCGGCGGCACGATCACCCGCATCGCCTGCGGCAGCACGATTCGACGCATGGTCCTGCCGTTGGGCATGCCCAGCGCGTGCGAAGCCTCAGTCTGGCCCTCGTCGACCGATTGGATGCCGGCCCGGACGATCTCGGCCATATAGGCGCCCTCGTTGAGGCCCAGGCCCAGCAGGGCGACCACGAACGGGGTCATGACGTCGACCGTCTCGTCCTTGTAGAACCCGAAGTTCAGGACGGGGAAGATCAGCGCGAGGTTGAACCACAGCAGCAGCTGCACAAACACCGGGGTGCCGCGGAAGAACCAGATGTACAGCCAGGCAACCGCGCCCGTCACCGGGTTCTTCGACAGGCGCATGACGGCGAAAACAACGCCCAGAATCAGGCCGATCAGCATCGACAGCACGCTGATCAGCACCGTGTTGCCCATGCCCGCCAGGATTCGGTCGTCGAAGATGAAGTCCCCGACCGTGCCCCAGTTGATGTCGCCCTGCGAGAACGAGTACACCAGCAGGGCCAGCAACGCCACGACGACGACGCCGCTGATCCAGCGGCCCCAGTGCCGTACCGGGATGGCCTTGATCTGCTCGGGGGGAGTGAACGCCCCCTTGCTGACCGCCGAGTCCGCTGGTGGCTCGTCGGCGGGCGTCTTGTCGAACTTGTCAGTCACAGTGACTGCCCTTCAGTGAACGCTTGAGGCGAGAACGCCGAATTACTTGCCGGCGTTGATGGTCGCCTCGGTCACGGCACTGTTCTTGACGTCCCACTTCTCCAGGACCTTCGCGTACTCGCCGTTCTTGATGATCGCGTTCAGGGCGTCCTTGAGTGCGTCGCGAAGCTGCGCGTTGTCCTTGTCGACGGCGATGCCGAACGGACCGGCGGCGGTTTGGTCGCCCGCCACCTCGAAGTCGTTGCCGCCGCCCGCGGTCTTCGCGATGTGCGCGGCGACCGGGTAGTCGTTGAGGTCGGCGACAGCGCCACCGGACTTCACGCGGGTCTGGGCCTCGGCGTCGGTGTCGAACGCCTCGATGCTGAGCGCGCCCTTGCCGTCCTTGGTGCACTTGGCGGCCTGGGTCTTGAAGGTGTCCTCGTAGATCGTGCCGCGCTGGACGGCCACCTTCTTGCCGCACAGGTCGTCGAGCGACTGGATCTTGTCCGGGTTGCCCTTCTTGACCAGGAGCGAGACGCCGGAGGTGAAGTAGTCGACGAAGTCGACGCCCTCGCCGACCTTCTTGCCCTTGTCGTCCAGGCCCTGCTGGCGGGCCTTGGTGTCGCTCATGGCCGACATCACGATGTCCTGGCGGCCGCTGTTGAGCGACGAGATCAGGCCATCGAACGTGCCGCTGGTGAACTGGAACTTGACGCCGAGCTCCTTGCCGAGGGCCGCGGCGATGTCGGGGTCGACACCGACGATCTTGCCGCCCTCCTCGAACTCCATCGGAGCATACGCGGCGTCCGTGCCGACCTTGATCACGCCGGAGTCCTGGTACTTCTTCGGCAGCTTGTCGAAGAGCGGGGCGTTGCTCGACGTGCCCTTGGACTCTGTGGTGCTCGAGCCCGAGTTTGTCTGGTCACCACAGGCGGTGAGCAGCAGGGCGCCGACGACCGCGATCGCGCCGACCGCGGCGATCCGGGACCTGGCTGCGGTCGTACGACGGGTGTTGCTGGCGGTCATGGTCGGGATCCTCCGGCGGGGTGAGGGGCTGCGATTTTTTTCGGTCGTGCACTCACCTTCGAGTGTCGCGACCTTGTGTGTTTTCGGCATCTTGCCATTCGGACTAGCCCAATCAGGGGGCAGCGCATGTCAAAATCGGGTAACGGGACACCCCCGGATCCCTTCAGGCCGGTACATCAGAGAACCGGACCTTTCACGGGAATGCCTTCTTCCGACCGGAAGATCTGCGGCCCGTCACGCACTGCGCACGGATCGCCGGGCACAAGGCTGACATGTACTGACATTCACCCATGAATCATGTCAGCAGGCGGATATCGACTCGTCGCCGGGGCCATCGGTCCGGTAAGAATGACGCTTACACCCCTCATCCGGGGCTCAGGGCGCGTGTGCGGCGCGCCCGCGCGTACGTACCCCCCCTGCCAGGCGGGCCAACCGCTGAGGCAGGGCGCGGACGCGGTGCCCGCCCACCCCTCCTCAACCAGGAGTGGCAACCCTCAACTGATGAAGACTTAAGGGGTCAACCAAATGGCAGCGGAGATCGTCAATCCTCGCAGCGACAGCGAAGACGGTGCGGAGGGAGCTCCCGAGGAGCCCTTCGATCCGGCCTTCGCGCTGCACCGTGGCGGCAAGATGGCCATCCAGGCCACGGTGCCGGTGCGTGACAAGGACGACCTTTCCCTCGCGTACACACCCGGTGTCGCCAAGGTGTGCAGCGCGATCGCCGAACAGCCGGAGCTCGTCCACGACTACACCTGGAAGTCCCAGGTCGTCGCTGTCGTGACGGACGGGAGCGCGGTGCTCGGCCTCGGCGACATCGGACCGGAAGCGTCGCTTCCGGTGATGGAGGGGAAAGCCATCCTCTTCAAGCAGTTCGGCGGCGTGGACGCGGTTCCGATCGCGCTCGCCGCGACGGACACGGACGACATCGTCGAGACCGTCGTGCGGCTCGCGCCGTCCTTCGGCGGGGTGAACCTCGAGGACATCTCGGCCCCCCGCTGCTTCGAGATCGAGCGCAAGCTCCAGGAGCGGCTCGACATCCCGGTCTTCCACGACGACCAGCACGGCACGGCGGTGGTGACCCTCGCCGCGCTGCGCAACGCCGCGAAGCTGAGCGGGCGCGGTCTCGGTGATCTGCGCGCTGTCATCTCGGGCGCGGGCGCGGCGGGCGTGGCCATCGCGAAATTCCTGCTGGAGGCGGGCATCGGCGATGTGGCCGTGACCGACCGCAAGGGCATCGTCAGCCAGGACCGCGAGGACCTCACCCCGGTCAAGCGGGAGCTCGCGGAGATCACCAACCGGGCGGGGCTGAGCGGCTCGCTGGAGACGGCGCTGGCCGGCGCGGACGTCTACATCGGCGTCTCCGGCGGTACGGTCCCGGAGCCCGCGGTCGCGTCGATGGCGCCCGGCGCCTTCGTCTTCGCCATGGCCAACCCGAACCCGGAGGTGCACCCCGAGGTCGCGCACCGGTACGCGGCGGTGGTGGCGACGGGTCGAAGCGACTACCCCAACCAGATCAACAACGTCCTGGCGTTCCCGGGGATCTTCGCGGGCGCACTCCAGGTCCGGGCCTCCCGGATCACCGAGGGCATGAAGATCGCCGCGGCGAACGCGCTGGCGGACGTGGTGGGCGACGAGTTGGCGGCGGACTACGTGATCCCGTCGCCGTTCGACGAGCGGGTGGCCCCGGCGGTCACGGCGGCGGTGGCCGCGGCTGCGCGCGCTGAGGGTGTCGCCAGGCGCTGACGCTGCTGGTACGTACGTGCACGGGCCGTGCCGTACCCCTTGAGGGGGTTCGGGCACGGCCCGTGCCGGTTGATGGGCGCCGCTGCCGGCCTCCGCATCCGTTCCGCGGTTCCCCCGGATCCGTTCCGTGGTTCCTCCGGTCGGGTGGATCCGGGGCGGTCGCGGGGCTGCGCGGGCCCGTTCCCCGGCCGGGTGTCGCCGACCCTCGGCCGAGGTGGCGCAGGTGTCGGCGGCCCCCGGCCGAGGTGGCGCACCAGTGGCGCAGGACTTGCGGCAGGGTCCGGCGCAGGGACCGGCGGGACGCGTGTCACACCGGTGTGCGGTTCCGCCGCGCACCCGCCCGCCCTACCCTCAAGGTCATGTTCGCCGCCTACGCCGCACGCATCGACCGTGAAGCCCCGCTCAACGGCCTGGAGCTGGGCGAACGCCCGGCCCCCGAGGCCCGCCCCGGCTGGACCACCGTCACCGTCAAGGCCGCCTCCCTCAACCACCACGATCTCTGGTCGCTGCGCGGCGTCGGCCTCGCCGAGGACAAGCTGCCGATGATCCTCGGCTGCGACGCCGCGGGCATCGACGCGGATGGCAACGAAGTCGTGGTCCACTCCGTCATCGGCCAGACCGGGCACGGCGTCGGCCCGGACGAGCCGCGCTCCATCCTCACCGAGCGCTACCAGGGCACCTTCGCCGAACAAGTCGCCGTCCCGACCTGGAATCTGCTGCCCAAGCCGAAGGAGCTCAGCTTCGAGCAGGCCGCCTGCCTGCCGACAGCCTGGCTCACGGCGTACCGCATGCTCTTCACCAACGCCGGGGTACGGCCCGGCGATTCGGTCCTCGTCCAGGGCGCGGGCGGCGGCGTCGCGACCGCCGCGATCGTCCTCGGCAAGGCGGCCGGACTGCAGGTGTACGCCACCAGCCGCGACGAGGCCAAGCGCAAGCGGGCCGTCGAGCTCGGCGCGGAGGAGGCGTACGAACCGGGCGCGCGGCTGCCCCGGCGGGTGGACGCCGTCATCGAGACCGTCGGCGCCGCGACCTGGTCGCATTCGGTCAAGTCGCTGCGGCCCGGGGGCACGCTGGTGATCTCCGGGGCGACCAGCGGCGACCGCCCCTCGCACGCCGAACTCACCCGGATCTTCTTCCTGGAGCTGAAGGTCGTCGGCTCGACCATGGGCTCCAAGGACGAGCTGGAGGATCTCCTCTCCTTCTGCGCGGCCACAGGCGTGCGGCCGGTGATCGACGAGGTGCTGCCGCTGGACCGGGCCAGGGAAGGCTTCGAGCGGATGGCCGGCGGCGACCTATTCGGAAAGATCGTGCTGACGCCCTCTTGATGGACCGTCAGATGTGCTGACGTGATCCGCCCCATGCGTACGCGTGGGGCGGCCCGGCCTGGACGAGCGCCCGGACGGTGCCGGCGGGCAGAGCGGACCGTGCGGGGCCTTGCCCGGCCCGGGGCGAGGATCTCGGGCACGGCCACCGTCAGTCCTCGTACACCACGATGAAGTCGCCGCAGTGACTCGTGTGCGTGGCGAGGGCGTCGCGCAGCCGCCTCAGATGCGTGGTCGTCAGCTGGAGCGGGGGCTCGTCCGGCTGATGGGTGGTGCCGCGGGGGTAGCCCCGGCCCGGGGTGGTCGTCATCTCTGTGTGGCAGCCGAGGATGTGGCTGACCGGGGTGGCCGCGCAGAGGCGAGCAGTCGGTCGACGGTGGCGGCGAAGGCGGCGGTGTCCTGGACATACAGCCGGCCGGGGTAGAGGGAGTCGCCGGTCAGCAGCAGCCCGGTGTGCCGGTCGTGGAAGACGCGCTGACGGCGCGGCCAGGAGTGGTGGCGGAGGTGCTGGCGGAGTACGGGGCGACGTACGACGCGTTGGAGCGGGTGATGTTCGGGGGCGGGGCGGCTCGGGCGGGGTGATCGTGCGGGCGTACGCGGTGGGGGCTGTCTGTTCCCCCACCCCGCCCCTTCCCGAAACTGGGGCGGTGCCCCGGGCCCCCTGGGGGATGGGTACGCGGGGGCTGACGCCCCCACACCCCCGGCAAGCGGCAGCTTCGCGACGCGTGGCTCGGCCCCAGGCGGGGCGGCAGCGCGGCAGCTTCGCGGCCGACACGCGAGGTGGGCCGGGGCCGGCACCGCGCGGGGCCGAAACCTCAGGCCTCCGGCTTCCGCAGCAGCGCTCCGATGTGGGCCCCCGCCGTGGACAAGTGGCGCCTCGCCTCGGCCAGTTGTTGTGCCGTCACGCCGCGGTCCCGCGCCGCATCCCTGATGTCGTCGCGGAAGCGGTCCAGCAAGCGGTCCAGGTCGCGTGCCGGGTCGCCCGAGTCCGCCGTGTCCTTCGCCCATTCCGGGGCAGGGGCCGGGGCCGTGCCGCGCGCCAGGCCGCCCAGTTGCGCGCTCAGTTCCGACAGGCCCTCGCGTACGCCCTTCGGCCAGTCGCCCCGCGCGAAGTGGTCCTGCACCTGGTCCTGGACCTGCTCGGCGATGCGCTGCATCTCCCGGCGGGCCGTCTCCTGCGCCTCTTTCGCCTGGTGGCGCGCCTGCTGCGCGTCCTCGCGGGCCCGGCGCGACTCGTCCTTCGCGCGGCGCGCCTGCTCCTTCCACTCCTGCTTTGCCTTGCGCAGCTCCTCCTTGGCCGCCCGCCACGACTCCGTGTCGCCCCAGTCCTTCTCCGTGCCGGACGTCGTCCGCGTCTGAGTCGCCGCCGCGCGCATCTCGTTGCGCAGCTTCCCCGCCGCGCCGCGCACGTCGTCGCGGATCTCCGCGGCCAGCTCGGAGACCGACTCGCGGATCTCCAGTTCGAGGTCGGCCAGCTCGCCGCTGCGCCCGGCCAGTTCCTCGCGGCCCGCGTCGGTGATCGAGTAGACCTTGCGGCCGCCCTCGGTGGCGTGCGTGACCAGACCCTCGGCCTCCAGCTTGGCCAGCCGCGGGTACACCGTTCCCGCCGAAGGCGCGTACAGCCCCTGGAAGCGCTCCTCGAGCAGCCGGATGACCTCATAGCCGTGGCGCGGAGCCTCGTCCAGGAGCTTCAGCAGATACAGCCGCAGACGGCCATGGGCGAAGACGGGCGGCATGTCAGAGCACCTTTCCGGTGGGGGCTGCGTCGTACGGTTCGTCCTCCGCGGGCGGCCGGCGGAGCAGCGCTATCGAACCGGACACGGTCGTCGCCTTGAGCGTGCCCGTGCCCGCGCCCAGCGTGCCGGTGATCTTCTTCGCGCCCCACTGACCGCTGACCCGCAGGTCGTCGAAGGCGTTGGAGACCGCTCCGCTCGCGGTGTTCGCCTCGACCTGCGCGTCCGCGGGGTGCGGCAGTCGGATCGCGACCTCGCCGGAGACCGTGGTCAGCCGGATGTTCGTGGGCCTGCCCGCCGGGTCGAGGTCGATGACCATGTTGCCGCTGACGGATTCGGCCCGTACGGACGAACCAGCCGCCTCGATCACCGTCAGATCGCCGGAGACGGAGTTGTAGCGCAGATCACCGGTGACGGACTGGGCCTCCAGATTCCCGGAGACGGTGTCGGCGCGGACCGCGCCGGAAACGCCGACGAGCGTGGTGTCGCCGCTTATGCCCCGTACGGCCGTCGTTCCCCGGATCCCGGATACGACCGCTCCCGCGCCGACGACACCGACCTCGACCGCCGAGCCGGCCGGGACAGCGAGGGAGACGACCGCGCTGCGGTGCCAGCCCTTGCGGTCGAGCCACTTGAGGAAGTCCTTCCAAGGCAGGTCCTCGTACGCCACGGTGAGCGTGGAACCCTTCTGGGTCACTATCAGCGGGGGGCCTTCGATCTCGGAGATCTCGAGGCGGGCGGAACCTTCGTCCGTGCCCACGACGTTGACCGTTCCGTTGACAATGCGCACGTTGAGTGCCGTCACGGGGTCGTCGAAGGTGAGTTTCTGCGGCTCAGCGACTTCCCACGTCGACTCTGCCATGGTGCTGACCTCCCTGGGCGGCTACGACGCAACATATCGCGTCTCCTGGTAGATACGATATATCGCGAATAGAGGATGTCAAGCGTGAAGACGGGCGTGTGAGCTGTCCTATAACGGTCGTGACGGGGCAAATTGGCCTAGCGTATGGGACATGAACGCGACATCCGCGGGGGCTCTGCTGCTCTGCCGGGCCGGGCCGGCTGCCGTACGGTCCCCGGCCCATCTGCTGCGCGAGCAGCAGCTGCTCTCGCCGGCCGGCGAGGAGTGGAGCGTGCTCGTCCCCGAGGGAAAGCCCTGGCTGGACGGCGGCGAACCGGTCGACCGGGTGCTCGCCGGCTGGGCGTCGGCGGTCGCCGTCGGCACGAACTGGCCGGTGCTCGCGCTGTGGTGGGACAACGACCGGACCGGATTCACCCTCGCGTCCGGGTTCCGCAGGCCCGTCGGCTACGTCTGGCTCGCGGACGGTACGCCGGTCGGCGAGGACGAGGCGATGCGGACGTTCGCGGCGCGCCTCGGGCTCGATCCCGTACTGGATCTGCAGGCGCTGGAGCCGCTCACGCTTCCCGACCCGGAGTCGGACGGACGGGCCCGGCTGACCGGCCTGATCGCGGTCCTGGCACGGTCAGGGCTCGCCCTGCCCGCGGGCCTGGCCCCCGGAGAACCGGCCGACCGGCTGCGATCGGTCGCCCATGCGCTGGGCGCGGAGCCGGTGGAATGGTCGGGCTGGCGCGATGCGGTACGCGCGGAACTCGACGCGGTCGAGGAGGGCCTGCTCGGACCGTGGCTGTGTGGCCCGAAGGCCCGGCTACTGGGGGCGGCGCAGCTGGCGGCGGGGGTGCCGATGGTGGCGTGGGGGGTGCGGAGGCGGAGCGGTGGCTGGGCGGTCGCGGGGGCGGTGCTGATCTCGCATGGGGCGCTGGGGCTGGCGTACGACAGGTGGCGGGGGCGCGTGGCGTAGAGGGGCATTCCCCCGTCCCACCCCCCTTCCCGACACGGGGGAGCCCCCGACGGCCCCGCTCCTACGCGTCCCGGCGGTGGGCCGGGCCGTGGAAACGGCCACGGCCCACGCGGGTCACTCGTCCTCGTCCTCGTCGTCCAGGCGGGCCAGCCATGTGGCCAGGCGTTCGACCGGGACCTCGAAGTCCGGGTTGAGGTCGACGAACGTGCGCAGCTGCTCGGCGAGCCACTCGAGAGTGACCTCCTCCTCGCCGCGCCGCTTCTCCAGCTCCTCGATGCCGCGATCGGTGAAGTACAAGACATGCTCCTGGTACGGACGGGCTCTACCTCTCCAGATTACGGCGACTTCCGACTCTCCCCTGCAACCGCGCAGGCCAGTAACGTCGTCGCCATTCGCGCAGCATCCAAGTGCGGTGACACTCCGGTGAGTTGGCCGTGCAACGACGGGGGGAACCGTGACCGGACGCGTCCAGCAGATCGAATTGCCCGGGGGAGCCGTCGTGCTCGCCCGGCTGTCCACCGCGGGCGGCGGATACGGCGAGGACGACGAGGACGTCGGCTTCGTCGAGAACGCCACCGCCAAGGTCCAGCAGCTCCAGCGGCTGATCACCGAGGTCGGCGGCTCCGTGCTGGAGGCCGCGGCCGCCGCCAAGCCGGACGAGGCGAGCGTCAGCTTCGGCGTCGAGCTCACCGCCAGGTCCGGCGTCGCCCTCGCCGTGCTCGCCGCCGGGGAGGCCAAGGCGTCGGTCCAGGTCACGCTCACCTGGAAGCTGAAGGACCAACGGAACGACATGAGCGATGACACGACATGAGCGATTCCGACTCCGTCATCGACGCACTCACCCGCGCCGCCACCGTCCACTTCTCAGCCGTACAGGACGAGCAGGACGAGCCCGCAGCCATGTGGGGCAGCGGCTTCTTCGTCGCGCCCGGCTGGGTCCTGACCTGCGCACACGTACTCGCCCCCCACCTCAAGGGGGACCGGGACCGGATCTTCCACCTCCGCGGCAGCGAGGTGAACGACGACGAGCCGCTGCAGGCACGGCTCGACTGCTGGCTCCTCGACGGCGAGCCGCGCGCCGAACAGCGCGTGCCTGTCGAGCAGGATCTCGCCCTGGTCAGGCTCGTCGACTCGCACGTCGAGCACGAGTGCGTCTGGCTCACCGACCGCACCGACTACCCCGGGGGCCGCGGCATCGTCCAGGGCTACCGGCCCGAGCAGCAGGAGTACGGGGCCGAAAAACGCGCCGTGCGCTGGAAGGCCGCCGCCAGGATCAACGGCTTCGACGACGACTACGGGATGCGATTTCGGCCAGAAGCCGAGTTCCCCAAGGGGGGCTCGGGCTCGCCCGTGGTCGACGCCCACACCGGCGCCGTCGTCGGCATCCTCAAGTCCCGCCGGGCCGGCCGGGACGGCGGCACGGCGATCGCGGCCACCGCACTGCGCCGGTTCGGAGCCAAGTACCAGCTCCTGATGGCCGCGCACGACCGCTGGCACGGCCAGTCCCCGAAGGTCACCGGGCACAACTGGATCGAGCGCCAGCACCAGCTCCCGGGCGCGGGCGTGCACACCAGCGGCGACCAGTGGTGGAGCCCCCACGACCGGCGCGAGGCGCTGTTCCTGCTCGCGGGTGTGCACCCGCCGGGCGCCATCCGGCCCGTCGTGGAGCTCGCCAAAAAGGCCCGCGGCGGTGTCGCCTCCCCGCCCGGCCAGCTTCTGCCGCGCAGCTGGCGCGACGGACACGGCCTGCTGTACGAGGCGGGGCAGCCCGTCGCCGCCATCGCCGCGCTGCACTACCTCCAGCTGGTGGTGGAGTACGAGCGCAGCCGCGGCGACGACCCCGTGGCCCTCGCCGACTGGGTGGCCCGCCGGCTCCAGGAAGTGCCCCGCATCGTGCACACCGTGGTCACTCAGGCGACGCTGCCGCCCGGACTCGTACACCCGCGCACGCCCGACGGCCAGGACCGGATCGTCGTGGGCTATCCGCGCCAGGGCGACGGGTCCGCCGTCGTCATCGTCGAGCTTGAGCCGGTCTGCGACGCCCGGCCCACCCGCTTCTACTGGCGGATCCGGGTCGACGACGGCCAGGACGTGAACGAGCCGCTGCACGAGGAGCAGACCGGCGACGGCGTCCCGCCCGAGCAGCTCGTCCAGCGGCTGCGCGGTCCGCTGGACGAGGTCTTCGCGTCCGTGGACTCGCCCGGCGTCCCGGCACCGCTCGAAGTCGCCCTGCCCGTCGACCATTTCGACACCGCCGTGCACCGCTGGCAGCTCACCGAGATGGCCCGGCTGCACCATCCGGCGTATGTCGGCGTACGGCGGATGGTGGTGCTGCGCGACCTCGCGAGACGCGGAAAACCGGATGCCGTCTGGCAGCGCCGCTGGGAGGGGACGGCGGCCTCCGATGCGCTCACCGCCTGCCGCACCCCGCCGCAGCGGCAGGTCCCCAGGCCCCGGCACTTCGAGGACATGCCGCCGTCCTCCGTGCCCGTTCTGTGCAGACCCGCAGGCACTGGGGTCGGCCGGAGAGCCATCAGCATGGCACTTCAAGCGGGGCACGGCGTCGCCCTGTGGCACACCGACGGCCATCCCGACCACGGCTGTACGGAGTTCTGCGAGGACCTGCACCGGGGCGCGGCCCAGCTGCTCGGGCAGACGGCGGGCGCGAGTGAGCTTCCCGACCGGCTGCGCCGTATCAGGGACGACATCAGCGGATCGAGGAACAGCCGCCACTGGGCGGAGGGGGTGGCCATGCTCTACGACGACCCGAGCCGCCCTCTGCCCGCCGACGACACCGGACCGGTGGACTCCCCATGAGGAGCCGCATCGGAGCAATGGGACTGCAGGCCGGGGGGTACAGGACAGACGTGGTCCGCCACGGGTCCGCTCACCGACCGCCTACGAGGAGCGAACGATGGACGACTGGCTGATCTACCGAGGCGTCGGGGCACCGGATCCGGACCGGATCCGCCGGCTGCCGCCGCCGCCCCCCTGGCGCGCCTTCTCCGGAGAGCCGCTGCCCGATCCCGCTCCGCCGATCGACAGTTCGTCGACGCGGCGGCTCGGCGCGCGCGTGGCGGCCCCGCCCGCCCAGGACGCCGAGACCCTCGAGCTCATCAACGCCGCCCTCTACCTGCGGCGTCCGCTCCTCATCACCGGCGAGCCCGGCTCCGGAAAGTCCACGCTCGCGCACTCCGTCGCGTACGAACTCGGGCTCGGCAGGGTCCTTCAGTGGCCCATCGTCAGCCGCACCGAGCTCAAGGACGGGCTGTACACCTACGACGCCATCGGCCGGCTCCAGGACGCCCAGCTCGCCGAGCGGGGATCCGAGCGTGGTACCGACGACATCGGCCGGTACATCAGGCTCGGCCCGCTCGGCACCGCGCTGCTGCCGGCCGAGCTGCCCCGCGTCCTGCTGATCGACGAGCTCGACAAGAGCGACATCGATCTGCCGAACGACCTGCTGAATGTGGTGGAGGAGGGGGAGTTCGCCCTTCCCGAGCTGGAGCGGATGGCCGACCGGCCGGGCCAGGACGAGATACGGGTGCTCACCGACGACGGCCGCCGGGTGCCCGTCAGGGACGGCCGGGTGCGCTGCCACGCGTTCCCCTTCGTGGTGATGACCAGCAACGGAGAGCGCGACTTCCCAGCCCCGCTGCTGCGCCGCTGCATCCATCTGCACCTCGACCCGCCGCGCGACGAGCGGCTGGCCGCAATGGTGCAGGCCCACTTCGGGGCCGGATCCGACGAGCGGAACCTCGATCTGATCGCCCGGTTCACCCGTGAGGACGGCGACGGGGAACTGCGGCCCACCGACCAGCTGCTCAACGCCATCTACCTCACGCAGCAGGCGGTCCGTGCGGACGCCGGGCGGCGCGAGGAGATCGCCGAGCTGCTGATACGTCCGCTCGACACCCGCCGGTAGTGACCGCGGTGAGCCCGGCCGTCCCGCCCCCCGCACTGACCGCACTGACCGCACTGGTCGCGCGGTTGCGCGAGGCGGAACTGAAGCCCACCGCGGAGGAGTTGGCGGACGCCCTGTGGCTCTCCCGGTATGTGCCCGCGGCCGCCTCCCGGCGGCCGGGCCGCGCGCCCGCGGGGACGGCCGGGACGCAGCCCGCGGACCACCCGGCCGTGGAGGCCACGGAGCAGCCCGCGCCCTCGCCGCTGCGGGCGGGAGCGCCGCCGCGCCCCCGCGTCGACCTGTACGGGCCCGCGCAGGGCGAGGGCGCGCCGCCCAGCGGCGTACCGGACTCAGGCATGCGCCGGGTCCCCGTCCCGGCTGCCGCCGCGCTGCCGGACGCACTCGCCCTGCAGCGCTCTCTGCGGCCCCTTCAGCGGTACCGCCCGCCCATGCGCCTGGTACGCCGCGAGCTCGACGAGGTCGCGACGGCCGACCGGGCCGCCGACACAGGTCTTGTGGTGCCGGTGCTGCGCACCGCCCGGCGGCGTGAGGCGCGGCTCGCCCTGGTCATGGACGTCTCGTCGTCGAACGTCGTCTGGGACAAGGCACTTGACGAGCTGCGGCAGGTCTGCGAACGCGCCGGAGCGTTCCGCGAGGTCGCCGTGCACCACCTTGAGCAGGACGCGCCGACGCCCGCCCAGCTCGGCGACCCCACCGGGCGGCAGCTCACCGTGGTGCTCAGCGACTGCGCGGGCCCCATGTGGCGCAGCGGCCGAATGCAGCGGCTGCTGTACACCTGGGCGTCGACCGCGCCGGTCGCCGTCGTGCAGCCGCTGCCGCAGCGGATGTGGCGCCGTACGCATCTGCCCGCGCGGCCGGGTCTGCTGCGGCGGCGCGAAGGACCGGCGGGGCGACTGGAGTTCACCCCGCACCACAGCGGCCTTGCGCGGGGCATCCCGGTTCCGGTGCTCGCGCTGCGCCGCTCCTCGTTCGAGGCCTGGACCCGACTGGTGGCGGGCGCGACCGGGCAGTCGCTGAACGCCGCCGCCGCACTGGTCAGGGCCCGCCACGAGCCCGCCTCGGGCGGGTCCCGTACCGCACAGGACATCGACGCCACGGCGCGGGTACGGGCCTTCCGCCGGACCGCGTCGCCCGCCGCAGCGCAGCTCGCCGTCTATCTGTCGGCCGTCCCGCTGGTGCTCCCGGTGATGCAGCTCGTCCAGCGCGCCATGCTGGTGCGCAGCGGCCCCGACGTACTTGCCGAGGTGCTGCTGAGTGGCCTGCTGAGGCGGGACGACCAAGGATCGGGCGATCGGGATGGCGGACCTTCGTACGTCTTCCTGGACGGCGTTCGTGAGGAGTTGCTGGGTCAACTGGGCGCGAGCAGCGCCGCGTTGGTGCTCAAGCACTGCTCCGAGTACGTCGAGACGCGCTACGGGCGTACGGTACGGAACTTCCCGGCCATGGCCGCCGCCTTCCTCGCCGGGTCGGTCGACCCGCACCCGGCGGCATCCGGCAGCCCCGGCAACCGCAGCCAGATGGCCTTCGCGCAGATCTCCGCCCAGGTGTTGCGCAGGCTCGGCGGCCCCGAACCGGCCTCACCCTCCGGCGGCCTGCCGCGCCAGGGCCCGGCGGGTCTGCTGGCGCAGGCCCGCGCCTGTCTGGCGCACTTCGGCGAGTACGGCACCGTACGCGACCTGGACTCGGCGATCAGGCTGCTCGTCTCGGCCACCCAGGCGGAGCGTCGCACCGCCGAACGGGCCGTCCTGTACGGCGAGTTGGCCGAGGCGCTGCTGCGTCGCTGGCTGGTGCGCCCGCTGCCCGAGGACCTGCGCGAGGCGCTGGACGCCGCGCAGAACGCGCTCACTGGGAAGCCACAGGCGCATCTCACCCTGGCGCACGTCCTCGAGGCGATGGCGGACGAGGTGGAGGAGGGGCGGCTGAGCCCCGGGATGATGCCGGAGTGGGTACGGGTCCAGGCGGCCGCGGGCCCCGACGACGCGGGCCTGGTGGCGTCGATCCTGCTCTCGACCGCGGACGCCAGCCTCGCTGAACTGATCGAAACCCCGCCGCAGCCGGACGGCCCGGGCGGGATCGGCAAGGCAGCGGCGGCGGCCAGGATCCGGGTGCTGCGGCGGCTGGCCGTGACCGGCGCGCCCTACGCGCTGCGCGGCCCGGTCCGCCCCGAGGACTGGTTCACCGAGACGCTGCAGATCGCCCTCGGCGTCGTACAACCGCTGCTGGCCGACGAGCGCCGGGAGTCCGTGCTGCTCATCAAGGGCGGACTGCTCCTCGAACTGGCCCGCCACCACCGGGGTGAGGGTCCCGTCGCGCGGGCCACCGACGAGCAGGACCTGATCGCCTCCCGTGCCTTCGCCGACCGGGCCGACAAGGATCTGCACGCCGGCATCGACGGGCTCGACTGGGACGCCGTCCCGCAGACGGAGCTCTGCCGCGCCTGGCTGGACTACGCCGACGCCATCGAGTTCGCCCACCAGTACCCCGACGACGACGCCAGACTGCGCATCCTCCAGGCTCTCGACCAGGCGCGTCTCTACGTCGGCAAGGACGAGGAGGCACAGGCCGACATCCTGCTGCGGATGGCCCGCGTCCTGGAGCAGCGCTACGTGTCCACCGGCGGCTGGGCACACCGCGACTCGGCGATCGCGGCCTGGACCGAGGCCGTGCCGCTGCTGCCCTGGCACGCCCCCGTCCGCGCCGTCGTCCTCACCTCGCTCGGCAGGCAGCTGACCGAACGCGGCGTGGACAAGGAGTCGCCCGCCGATGTGCGCGCGGCCGTACGAGCCCTGCGCGGGGCGATCGACGAGACACCGTCCGCCGATCCCGAACTCCCGCGCCGCCGGGCCCTGCTGGGCCACGCCTACATCGAGCGCTTCCGGGCCGAGCAGACCGTCGCCGACCTCCACGAGGCGGACTGGGCTCTGGGTGCCGCCGCCCGCGCCGCCGCCGATCCCGAACTGGCCGCGTACGCCTGGTGGTATCGCGCCCTCGCCGCCGCCCTGCTGGCCCAGCGCACCGCATCCCACACGAGGCTCCAGGACGCCGCGGCCCACTACCGCCGCGCGGCTGCCCAGCCCGGAACCGGTGACCTGCTGGACCGCGCGGCCACCGCCCAGTGGATGCGAGCCACCCGTCTGGAACGCACGGCGGGCTCTGAGCGCGCCCTGGAGGAACACCAGGCCGTGCTGTCCATGCTGTCCGTGGCCGGTGCGTCCGACTCGGAGGTACTCCCCTGCCGCGTCGAGGCGTACCGCCCGTCGGCCCGAGGCCTCGGAGGGCAGTGTGGTGTACGTACGGTCGGGGCCGATGACCGAGC
>NZ_JBSFMS010000151.1:0-16618 GCF_053599675.1 Streptomyces sp. NPDC000880
GACGCGGCGGCGCAGGCTCCGGCTCGCCGCGCAGCGACCGCAGGCACGCCGGGCACATCAGCGCTTCGTCGACCGGCCCGTCCCACGGCCGTACGCCCGGCGCCCGCTCGAGGTCCTGGCAACACTCCAACGGCACGGTGAACACTGGCATGGTGGGCGCCGTGGCCCCCTCCGCACCGACGTGCAGCAGGGGGCGGCCCGCGGCGCGCACGATCAACCGGCCGGCCCACAGGGGCGCGGCCGGGGCCTCGACGGCAAGGGCGCTCATCGGGTGCGCGCCACGAGGAGGGGCACCAGCATGGTGGCTTGCTGGTCCTGCCGGTACAGGTCCCGGCGGGCGGGATGCACCGCGCGCCGCGCGAGGCACAGCTCACCGGCCTTGACGTGGCACGCCGTGCAGGGCACGGAGTAGACGCCGTGCCGGAATCGGCGGTGCGTCTCGTGCGCTGCGTCGTGGGCGGCGTCCGCGGCCGGGGACGGAATCAGGACGGACAGGGCGGCTATCACGCGCCACCGCCGTGCTCTATCAGCACGAAGCCGTGGCAGGCCAGATCCATGACGAGCTGGCCCTTCCAGAGGAAGAAGTCCGTACGGCCTTCCTTCCGGTAGCACTTGGGGCAGCGCGCAGCCTCATCCCGAGTGACCTGCTCGTAGGTCTCGAGCTGGGGCAACTCGGTGCCCAGGAGAAAGGCGGCGGCATCGTCGACGGGGTAGTAGGTCTTCTCCGGATCGGGGACACGGATCACGTCGAACTCGAGGGCCGGAGACCCGTCCTCGAGCGCCGGAGCATCCAGCAACCGGACCACGGAACTCATCACCACGCGATGGTCAGCAGTGGGCGGAGTCGTCAACGGTCCCCTCCTTGGCGGCCGGGACGGTGATGTGGGGGCGGGCGCCTTCCGGCGGCGGCGGGTCGTCCGTACGCAGGCGGTACAGCCACACGCCCTCGTCCGTGGGCTCCTCGGCGCGCTTGTACCGGACGGTGTCGTAGCCAGGCCGTTCGGTGTCACCCGTCGCGACCGGCAGCGGCGTGAAGTGCGGCGGGCCCGCGTGCGGCCCGGACTCCGGGCCCTCGAGGACCATCTCCACGCCCCGGTACGGACCGTCCAGGAACGACACCGGGTACGGCCTGCGGGGGCCAGTCATCGCCTCAATGGACGCCTTGCGCTGCTCACGCACCCAGTCGAAGACCTCAACGGCGGTCGGGGTGGCGCTGTAGCCGAGGACGTCCCGCAGCGCGGCGACCGTGGAGAGGAGTTCGGTGTAGGCGGCGACCGGGAAGTCCCGCTTCCACTGGTCGCGCAGCAGGGAGCAAGACGCCTTGTCGGCAATCTCGGCGAGGTGGATGTCCAGCGCGTCCGGGGCGATGTGAACACCGCCGCGCGCGAACGCGGCGGTGACCAGCTCGAGGGGTGCGGACAGGGAAGGGGTGTTGCTCATGGAGGGGCATCTCCTTGCGCGATGTGCTGTGGTGAGGGGACTCAGCCCTCACCACCTTTACGTCGAACTAGTGTTTTCCGTTACGGTTTCCGCGTCGCCGCAGGTCACAGGCTCAGTGAGTTCGACGATCACAAGCGACATGCGAGCGAATCCGGTCGTGACGGGGGACCCCATCACGGGGTTGGGGCCGAGCAGGTGCTCGTGGTCGTCGTCCGGCAGCAGGTAGCGCTCCCGAGGACGATCCGGATTCGGGGTGACGAGCCCGTCGACGTACGCCTTCACGGTCGGCGCCCAGTTCCCAGGGTCACGCTTCCGGTTGATCGGCCGGGGGTGCAGCACGTAGAAGATCGCCGCGCGCTCCAACCGGGGCAGACGCTCGAGCCTGGCCGTCTTCACCGCGTCCTTACGGAGCTGCTTCCGGATCTTGTACTCGGCCATGTGGTGGAGACGCTGATTGCTGGTCAGCATCTCCTCGACGTACGGCATCAGCAGCGTCCAGGTGCGGCCCACACCGGACAGGCCAGTGAGCAGCGGCTCGAGCGCGGGCGGCTGCGGAATGGACGGCGGGCCCGGATGCACGGGCTTCTTCCGCGCCTTTCTCTTCGGCTGCGCCGCGACGGCCGGGCGAGCGAACTGGCCACCGCGGCGGCGCTCCTGCAGGGCGCGGAACTCGGCCGCGGTCATCCTGAACATCAGTCCCGGTCGGTCCGCTTGAGGCACCCCGGGTAGCTCGACCCGCGGTAGCAGCGGCCGTAGTGCTCGCTGCTCACCCGGAACGTCGTACGGGTGCCGTCCTCGGCCTCCGTGGTCAGGTACCGCTTGGTGATCGTCGACGAACCGACCTTGTACGCGTCCTTGTCCTTCTCCACGATGCGGCCGGCCGTACCCTGCGGGTACGACGAGGAGCAAGCCGTCAACAGAACGGCCACGAGGGCGCAGACGGCGGCGAGACGAGCGGTGCGGTTCATGGTTAGCCCTCCAGGGCGGCAGTGCCGGACTCGGTCAGCCGCCAAAGGTGGCCGTGCCCTGCGCCTTGTGTCGCGCTGCCCTGCTCGTTCTTCACGGCCCAGCCCTTGGCCTCGAGCCGCTTCACGGCGGCGTCGACCCGGCGGCCGAGGTGCCCATACCGAACTCCCCTACTCCGCTGGGTGGTGACGCGGATCGTCGCCTGTCCGCGGGCGGGCCGTACGCTGGCGACTTCGCCGGCGGAGATGAGGCGGAGCAACTCCTGCTCGGCGGCCGTGGGCGGCGCCGGATCGGACACACGACGGATCAGCCCCACGTACTTCACGCAGCTACGGCACGTCGCGGCGGTGCCCTCCTCGAGCGCCTCGCCCAGCTCCCTCGGGTGCGGCCGATCCGGCATCTCGCACAGGGCGCGCCCAGCCGGGTGCCGCCGGTTCTGACCCGACAGAGCGTCCTCGACGGGCACCGCGTGCCGCAGCTCACGCATCTGCCCGCGCTTGAGGTTGGAGTGCACCGTGACCTTCACCGGGCAGGACGCAGTCGCCAACTCCCAACGCTTGCACTCCTGTTCCCGGGCGTCAGCGCGGCGCTGCCTGTCCTCAGCGCGCTGCGCGTCGAAGGTGCGCCGCGCCTCGACGATCCGCTCCGGCAGCGGCGGCTCGAGGCCCATCTCGTCGGCGATAAGCAGCATGAAAGCGTCCGTGCTGGGGATGTAGGCGATCCCGGCGAAAGTGCGGCCGATGACGGCCGTGCACCAGTCGTTCCCCCGCCGATGGGCGACGGCTTCCATCTCGTTGAGCTTCCGGGGATCGAGGGGGCCGCGGCTCTGGCGTTCCGCCTCGGTGCGGACCTGGTCGTACTCGGGGTACTCCGCCTCTGCTGCCCGGGTGGGCAGCGAGACGGTGACGACGCGACGACGCATCGGTGTTCCTTCCTTCGGGAGTCCGGCGGTTGCTCTCCGCCGGGGTGGCGCCATACCGGGCGCTCTACGGTCCTGTGCTGAGGGGTTTCACCTGAGCTACGTCTCGGGCGTGACAGCCTGGGCGAGAACCTCGTTCATTGGTTATGACTCCAGGCTCTGCGTGGCGAGGTTGAGGGTGCGGGTGGGAAGCGGGTAGTTCCCCATCGCGCTGGTGTCCAGGCCGAGGGACCACACCGTGACGGTGTGCTCGAAGTCCTGCCGGGTGCGGTGGTAGGTGTCGCTCTCAGCCTTCAGGAAGCGGCCCGCTGCCGTGCTGTACGTGCTGGACTCGGAGGTGCAGGTCAGCAGGCTGCCGAGCGCGGAGTCGAGCGCGAGATGCCAGGCTCCGAGGCTGGTGGCCTGCGAGCGGAGCATGGCGTAGGTCTGCTCGGTGCCGAACTCACTGACATGCCAGTGCACATGAGCAAGGTCGAAGCAGTCGAAGGAGTCCGGGATGCCTGCGGTCTCCTCGCGGTATCGGGCGATTCCGTCGAGCTCCGTCACGGTGAAGAGGTCCGTCTCGAACTCGTGGGCTGCGAGCTCGTCATACGTCTCGGGGCTCATCACGGGAAAATGCCCTCTCCGGGAGAATGGCTTACAGCGAAGAATCGAACAGTTAAGCGGTCAGGGGATTTAGGCCGTTTTCGGGGCCACGGCAGCGATCGAAGCGACCAACGCGCGGCCAATCCACCGCGCGCTGCGGCCGACGGTACCGGGGAACGCGTACGCCAACAGGACGCCAGCGCCGATCGTGCAGGCGAGCGCGAGATTCGAGAGGACCCATCCCGCGACGGCGAGCACTGCGGTGACGATGACGCCGAGCGCGCCCAGGACGGGCGGGATGGCGGAGGGGAAGGCGACAGACACCAGGCCGAGCGCGAGCAGAGCGGCGTCGAACTTCCGAAGGGGGCGCGGCGCGGCAGGCTTTGCCATAACGGTGTTCCTTCCGTTCGGGTCGGGTCGGCGGTTGCTCTCCGCCGTCTGGGAAGACTCTACGCGGTTACCCGTTGGTAGCCGACAACAACTGTGATTGTTGTCGGTAATCTTGGCGAGACGTCAGCCAGCCGACCAAGGGGGGACCTTGAGCCGACAAGCCAGCCATCGGGATCCGTCGAACCGACGACCTGACCTCACCTTCACACCGGTGCGGAACGGCATGGACTATCTCGACAGTGCCGTCGCCGGCCTGACGGAGGGCGCTACGCCTCCCGGTGAGCGCCACCTGAAGTACGCCGTGCTCCACCTCCAAGCGGCCACCGAGGTTCTGCTCAAGGCCCGACTGATCGGAGAACACTGGAGCCTGGTCTATAGGAGGGTTGGCGACGCAGACCTCGGAAAGTTCAAACGGGGCGATTTCGAGAGTTGCAATACTGATGAGACCATTGACAGGCTTACCAAAATTGCACAGGTGGAGATTCCGGCTCGCAGTCGCGAAGCAATCAGGAAGCTGGCGGAGGATCGGAACGCCCTGATGCATTACGGGCATACCGGCTCTGCCTATGTGATTGAGGCCAGAGCCGCAGAAGTGCTCAGCTTCCTGCTCGAGTTCATCAACGAGGAACTGCGGCCCATGCTTGACCGGCAGTACGAAGAGGCTGTCGAAGCCTTGTCGCGCGCTACCGCGGTGACGCATGGCCCCATAGCAGCAAGCGCGCTTCGTGAACGTAGCGCAGTCGACGAGACGATGGCTGAGCTGCGGTTGAAGCTCGGACGAATCGAAAAGCTAGTCGACAAGCGCATGAAGGACTTGGCCGGTGACCTGAGTTCTCTGAAACACCGTACGATCCACTGCCCTGAGTGTCGGCAGATGGCGTTTGTCGTCAATGAAGACGGAACGAAAACATCGGTCTCTTGTCGATTCTGCCTTTGCTCGTACGAAAGCCCTGATTTGGCGGCTGTTGAGTACTTCTATCGCGTCATCGGCAAGGATAATGGCAAAGTAACTGAGTGTCCGGTCTGCAAGGTCCTGTGCCTCGTGCTTGGAGCAACCGTAGCGGCGGACAGGTATGAAGAACTCGCCCTTTGCTTCAACTGCAATGCTTCATTCGCCCTGAACCCAGACGATGACGAGCAGGACACCAGCGAGTTGGGGAAGGATCAATGACTGTCGACGTCCAGATTGGGCTCGCCTTGTACGAGTTCATCGACGCACGACTTGACGACGAGCTGCGCACGGAATACCCGACGGCGGACAGCACGCCGGCCGTGGAGAAGTACCGCGCCGCGAGGAAGGAGCACGACGACCTGGTCGACGCGTTGCAACGCGGCGACCAGGCCAACGCGGAGGACTGCCTCTGGGGACTCAGGAACCAGGCGTCCCAGTGGAAGGCTCACCCTGAGTACCCCGAACCGATCTCCGACGGCACCATGTCGTGCCCCGTCCGGGCCCCGGAGACCGGGAACCCGTGCGTGAAGCGGATCCCCTCGGGCTGGGCCGCGGCCGAGGGCCACGGCGGAGGCCACTTCTGGCAGGCCCCGGAGGTGGCCGAGCTCAAGGCCCGCGGCTCGCACTACGACGCTGGCAGTCTTCTGTCTGGCCAGCCCACGCCATGGCACATGCCGAAGTATTGCACGCCCGAATGCTGGAAGTGGGGGCTTCGTTGAGCCTGCGCGACCAGGTCGAGATCGTCGACGCCGAACTCGTCGAAGAGGGCGAGCTGGTACCCGTCGACGTGCCGTCCGGGCGCCCGCTCGTTGATCAGCACACCGTGCTGCGCCCCGGTCAGGAGATCCCAACAACCGCAGACCGCGGCCCCAGCTACTCCGACCGAGACCTCTACATCTCCGAGGACACCGCGGAGGCCCTGCAGGAGGTGAGCGCTGCGGAGTCGCCGCCGCGGAAGACAGCGATGCGCGGTTTCGAGACCTGGTGTGCGAAGGAGGGCCGGGTCGCGGTCCCGCCCACGACAGCCACGTACACCGAGTACGGACAGCACCTCATGCGACGGGGCCTCAAGGTCTCCACCATCCGCAACTACATGTCCCTGATTCGCACGTCGATGCCGAAGGGGCAGCAGCCGGACAACACCCTGTACCTCCAGCTCCTGCAGGTCTACCGGCGGAAGAACAAACGGGCGTCCCGCAAGAAGCAAGCGTTCCCGATCACCCTGCCGTACCTCGTTCCGATGATGGTCAAGGCCGAGGAGGACAACCGGCCGATCGGCTGGCGCGATGCCGCCCTCCTTGCCTTCGGGTACCGATTCCTCGGCCGCAGCATCGAAGACGTCAACTTGGACATCGAGGACCTGACTGTCCTGGACGACCGGATCGTCGTGTGGCTGATCGAGGACAAGACGCACAAGAACGAGGAACAGACGATCGTGCTCCACGACCGTTCGGACCTCAACCTGGTGCCGCGGATGCGCCGCTGGCTCAATCACCTTGCCTCGCTCGGCGTCACCACGGGCCCGGTCTTCCGGCATTTGCAGAAGGACGGCGAGCTCGCCACCCGCACGACCGCTACAAAACGTGGCGACTACCTGCGCGGGCACACCGTCAACGAGCGCGTAAAGCTGTGGTTCAAGGCGGCCGGGCTCGTCACCGATGGGCGGCCGGTCTCCTCCCACAGCCTTCGCGCCGGCGGCGCGACCGACCTTGGCATGGCCGACGCCACCGACGAGGAGATCGCGGAGGCTGGACGCTGGCGCCCTGACTCGCCGATCCCCCGGCGTGACTACGTCCGCCCGGCGAAGGACGCCAAGCGCGACCCGTTCAGCAAGGTCCCCGTGTACGACTCGGGGGTTGAGGAACACAGCGCTGGTGGGGCTGGGCTTTAGCCGAACGGAGCGGGGCCGAGTCCTGAGCAGCCGCTTTCGCGTGGACCGCTGGTGGCCATGAACTCGCTCTCGCGTCCGTCGGGCAGGCGCAGAATGCCGGGAGCTGCGTCGAAGAGATCAACGTCGTCGTCCCCCGCCAGGGTGACGCTGCCCGCCCAGGTGCTGTGCCGGTCGTAACTGAAGTCGGGGACGGTGGCCGGGTCCAGGCGGAGCACGAGGGAGGCGGTCACGGCGACTTCACAGCCGTCGGGGAAGATCACGGTGGCGGGGCCCACGTAGCGGGGGCGTCCGTCGTCCTTGTGGAATCTGTCGCGTGGCATGCGCCCATGCTCTCGCGGCGGCAGGTCTGGTCAGGGGGCCTTCGCAGGAATCCGTATGCGCGGGAGGCGTGAAACGGCCCTGACATCGGTGTTCCCCAACCTCCGACTCCGAGAGGACCACCTAGCTACTCACCAAGTGTCCGAAGTACATACCGATTGGGCTTCGCGCGGCGCGCGCTGCCCTTATCGTGAAGGTGCCCCCGGGGTCTGCCGACAGCTGCTCCGGGGGCACCTCCGCGTTCACGCCTTCAGCGCCGCGACTTCCCGCACGCGGCCGGTCAGCTCCCGGACTGCTCGCGCCTTTGCGTGCCGCGACAACTCCTTACGCATCGTGGCGAAGTGGTCGTCCCCGCGGACCGACGAGACGTGCTCGTACTCGTTGAGGAATTGGCTCCACGAGTCACACGAGGCGTCCAGGTGGCCATGCTGCAACTGACGCTGGGCCAGCACCGCGTAGGCGTGCGCCCGGCCCTGCCGTTCTTGAGCGGGCTGGAACCGGATCGACTGCTTCATTGCCTTGATGCTGCCGGGCAGGTCGCCCTCTTCCATCAGCACGTGCGAGACGTGGAAGAGGTAGGCGGTCTGGTCGTAGCCGCCGATCGCGTCACGCCGGTTGTCGGCCTTCGACAGCGCAGTCGCCGCCTCGCGTAGCCGCGCGTGGGCCTGGGGCCGGTCGCCGACCATGGACGCCGCGTGCGCCTGCTGGCCACGCAGGAACGCAACCAGGCGCGGGCCGGCCGCCGGGGCGGCTTCGGCGGCTGAGTCTGCGAGCTCGAGGGCTTTACTTCCGTAACCGAGGTTCGCCGACTGGAGCGACATCCCGCGCAGCGTGCGGCAGTAGGTCACGTGGTCCTGGGCCTCGCCGGCGAGCCGCAGCGCCTTGACGTAGTACCTCTGGCCGAGCCCGTGGGCTTTCTCGTACATCGCCATCCAGCCGGTCAGGTACGTCAGGTCCGAGGCCGCGGCGAGCATGTCCGCGTGCACACGCTCGGATGCCTGCGCCCTGAGCCACGGGCCGACCGTGTTGACGAGGAACGCGGCCGCCATGGGCCGGGCGTGCCCTGCGCCGAACTCGTCGAGGATGTCCGCGATCCGCTCCGTCATGGAGCGCACCGACGCGACCTGAGACGCACCGATCCGCGTTGTGGCCTTCCCAGGAGAGACCGGTTCGTCCGTAGCGCGTGCGGACTCCGCAAACAAGGGAACGGTGAGTGCTGCCGAAAACAAGGTCGCGGCCAGTACGCCGCGACGGGATGGGTCCATGTCCGCCCTTCCGAGGTCAATCAACTGCTCAACAGTGTCCAGCGGTTGAGACCCGTCGGCGGACACGGCGGGCTCGAACCCGGCCTCCGAGTGGGTGACTGGGCGCCCAAGGCGCGCTGACAGCGCCTCGACGATCAGCGGCCTGACCTCGGGCTTTGGTGGCGTGCCAGCAATCCAGTGCGCAACGGCCGTGCGGTCATACATCAGTTGCAACCCAGCCTGTGGGCCCAGCCGGTTCACCTGCTGCGCCATCTGCGTGCGTGTCCATCGTGCCTGGTCAAGCAACCCTGCCAGGGCGGGGTTGGGCGTGCGTTTTCTCGTGGCCATGTCCTCAACTCCCGACAGCTTTCATGGCGTTCACGGTGTTCACGGTCCCACCTCCCCACCACGGTACCCGCGGAGTGTGATCGAGCGGTTACCTCTTCACCACACACCGACTGATCTCGGCCTTGGGAGACAAGGGTGAACAGCGCAAGACCATCCAGAAATGACGGCGACACCGCGGCGGACACTGATGCCGCCGGCGAGCCGAGATGACACTCACCCTCGCTCAGCAACTGATGAATCTCCTCGACGACGTCGCGTCCGACTTGGACTGGCCGTACGAGGCACCCCGGGTTCCTGTGAACCAACAGGCTCGGCTCGGCAGACTCCGCCGGACAACGGTCGAAGGTGCGATCACAAGGAATGGCGCCCCGTACAAGGTCGTCGCGTACGCCCTGGTGCCCAGGGGAGAAGACCCCGCAGGTGCCCTGGCACTCGCAGAGGCGCACGCGCTGCAGCGCGGCTGGCGGGTCATCGGTCAGCTCTCGGACGAGTACGGCCGCGCACACCCTTGGGAGCGCGCGGGCTGGCGGCAGACCCTCAAGACGCTGCGCGGTGGGTTCGGCCAAGGCGTCGTCACCGTCGATCGCACCGCCGTGTCAGCGGCCGACGACCAGTACGAACAGACCCTGCACTGGCTGCTCGACCACTTCAGCTTTGTCGAGCACGTGACCCCCTCCACAGACCGTCGGGCATTCGCATGATGACGGCCAACCCCTCACGTCCAGCTCCTCCCTTTGGAGGCATTCCGATGCCCGCCTGCACACTGACCGCCCCACCAGGTTCCAGCACTGCGGGCCCTGGACGCCCGATGCCCACCGAGCGGGCGCAGCCCCCGCTCGAGGCCGCTGTGTTGGCAACCGTCGTCGCCAAGCTGCGGGCATGGAATCCGCTCGTCGTCGAAGCCGTCTTCGACGATCTGAACGAGGTCTTGGGTGACCAGACACCGAGGGCCGACGAGATTGACGAGATCGCCGAGGAGTTACGCGGCACGCTCACACAGCTCGTCAACATCGCTGTCGCCGACGCCCACTTCCCCGCCGACGAGGACATGGCCACGTTGGTCGAGCGCGCCCACGACGTGCGCTCCGAGGAGATCCCAGGCGACTACCGGGCAGCGCTCGGGCACACGCGACGACTGGCCTGGACCACCTGGGAACTGCTGGAACTGCTGATCGCGACCAAGCAAGTCAGGGACGCCGAATGACCGCCGCGAGCTCTGCGTACCCGCCGCTGACTATCACGGTCCTCCCCGCGCGCGAGGCCTACGACTACGAACACTTCCGGCACCGGCTCGCAGACGCCTCAGTCCTCGAGCAGAGCGTCGCCATCCGCGTCTTCCGGATGCCCCTCCTCGCTGTCCCGGTCAGCGGCCCGCGACGGGGCGGCTACTTCTCCACCACCAGCCTGACCGTCGGTCTGGCCGTACGCAGCCTGCTGGAAGGCCGGCCCGGCTTCACGTCGCTGCGCCTGCGCCGGTCGCCTTACCGGGATGCCTGCCACATCGTCGAGTGGGGCGATACACCGCCCAGTTACTGGGATGACGTCTCCCTCGGCCGCTTCTACGGCTACAGCGACACCGCCATTGCCGTGTTCGTACGCCGCACTGCTCCCGCCGCTGCCCGCGGACCCAAGACACCCTCTTCGGCGTTCCAGATCCGTTCCCCCGCGGCTTTGTAGACCGCCGAAGAGGGCCCCAACTCCACATCGAACGAGCACGTCCGAGAGGAAGAGCGCACATGTGTCGGCACGATCCCTCCTGTCCCACCGCTGCGGCGTCCGACCGCGAAGCCGCCGCGGTTATCGTCCGCGGCGACGTTCAGGGCTGGGTCCAACTGTGCAACGGCCTCCTGCTGTTCGAGGACACCGGTGGATTGCTGCCCGACGGCAGCATCCTCGCGCCGCACCGCCCCGTCCCTTCCGCAGGAACAGCGGCCGCATGAGCCCCCGACAGTTCTCCTGGAACGGGCTTCGTGTGCCCTTCATCGCGCCCTGGTCGAGCGAGCAGGCATGTACGGGCGCCATCGTGCTGCGGCGTGGTGCCGGCGGCCAGGGGATCGGCTACGTGGACGAGTACAGCAGGGCCGACCGACGGAACGAGACGCTGTGGGTCCGGGTGCCAGCCACGCGCGGGATCGGCCGACCGTTGCTCGCTGGCGTGCACGCGCTACGCCAACGGCAGGCGATGAGTCACATGCTGTGCCAGGTCTGCGGCGAAACCACCTTCGGCAGAAGCGACGGACGCCATCTCTTCCTGGTGCGTGCCGCGAACGGGCAGCCGATCGCCGAGGGCGAGAAGACCACGACACCCCCCGTGCACGAGAGCTGCGCTGCCGAGGCCGTACGGGACTGCCCGCACCTGCGGAAGGGCCACACGGCGTCACTCGTGGAGTTCGCCCCGGCGTGGGGTGTCGCCGGAATCGTGTACGACCCCAAGACCCTCAAGCCCCTGCCCGGCGACGACAACGACGGGCTCACGTTCGTGGCGTACGACGACCCGAGAATCCGATGGACCCTCGCGGCCCGCGAGGTCGTCGCCTTGCAGGACTGCACCGTCGTCGACCTGGACGACCTCGCGGCTCAAGCCGTGGCCTAGATGACCGTCCGGCGGCCCGGTTGCATCGAGCCCGAGCCGTCGGACGGCGCAAGATCCCCCAGCCGCACCCGTGGCCGGGTCTCGACTTGGAGTGGCAGCCGCGCCATGCCGGGATCGTGCCGACCAACCGAAGGGAAGTCGTGAACACCTCAGCTCTCCCCGACTTCGTTCCCGCGCTGTTGCACCAGGGAACTGACCCTCGCGACGTACCTAAGATCGCGGCCTCCGGCCTTGCTGGTTGGTCGCAGCCGTTGGCTAAGCACGTCCTCAGCGTGCTCGACGGTCCCATCCCTGACGGCCCCGCAGAGTCCTTTGTCGCAGACGGTCACACGTATCTTCAGGTCAAAGGACCGAATGCCGACGGACTCACCACCTATGTGCGTCTGGCCGGGCGTGGCCATGCCGTGCCCCGACCGCTGCCGGACACCGCGGTGCTCCTCACCCTGGCCGGGAACGTTGAGCTCGAGGTTTTCCGGCATCAGCAGGACGTCGAAGGCCGAAGCCCGCAGTACGTACGCAGCTTCCCGCCCGAGAGCGTGTTCGCCGGCCACGCCGGGACCCTGTGCAGGATGCAGAGCAGCACGGACGGTGTCCAGCTGATCGTGACCGACGGCCCCCTGACAGACCTCGGCGTCCCGCTGACCACTGACCAGCGTCAAACGGCGGTGCGAGACGCGCGCGACAGGCTCGTCCGTGCGTCCGAAGGCACCGCGGTCCGAGGCCGCGGTACGAGCGTCTGGCCTGCGTGGCTGGATGCGTGGCCGTCGATGAACGCCGCCGACGTGCGCAGCACACACCGGCAGGGCACCGCCTTGCTGGAGCGGCTGGAAGCCGACCGGGGCCTGCTCACTCGGCTGGTAGATGAGATCGAGAACGACACTGCCCGGCTGGAGGGAAGCAGGGTGACCCTGCTCCTCGATCGGCTGGCGCTTTACCAGGCGCCCAAGCGCGGCTTCGAGATCCGGCTGAATATGAACCCGCGCACCGTCAACCAAGAGGTCCCGCACGACCACTCGTACAACTTCGCCACACGGATCCTCGCAGGTGGCTACGTGCACGTGGTGCGCCGCCGCATAGACGCTGGGGAAGGCGAGTTCAGAACTTCTGACCTTCTGCCCGCCATCGTCGCCATCGAGCGGCCTGGGGCCGGATACACGCTTGGGCACCCGATGGTGCACCAGGCGCTCATGCTGCCCGGCACCGTCACCCTGTTCGTACGCGGCCCCCGTCTCAAGTCCCGCTCGCACGCCGTTGCTGACCTGATGCCCACCGTAGATACGTGGCCGGCGCCCGCCGATCCCGGCGGCGTCCCGCAGCACTCGCGGCCCGCCTCGCTGGACGAGTACCGGGCCATGCGCAACGAGCTCGTACGGCAGGACCTCATCGGGTGACTCCCGTACCTGCAACACGGCAACTGCCCGGCGGGCGGAGCGGCAAGCTATGGGGCACGACGCACCGTACCCACTGGCGAGGAGCAGCACCATGAACACCGTCCTGACCACCGATCACCCGGCGTGGGAGAAAACCACCACCAGCACACGCGCCCGGACAGTGCGCAGCGGTACCGGCCTGTGGCTGGCCTCCTGGGGGATGGAGGAACTCGAGCTCCAGTGCGTGGAGGGCAGCGAGGACGTCAAGCCCCGCATCATCACAACGGACCCGGCGACGCTGCCGGCCAGCGTGCCCGACGCGCTGAGCGCCGGGCTCAAGGAGCTTGGCCTGACGCGGCGCCTGGCCAATCCGTGGCTGTGGGACGCGATCACCACGGCGATCCTGCGGCAGGTGGTGCGTGCCGGGCAGGCCCGCCGTCTGTACCGCGCCTGGTGCCAGGCCTACGGCACCACCGTGACCACGGTGCACGGGCCGCTGGCCGTCGCGCCCGACCCTCAACACGTCCTGGAACTGGACGATGAGGCGTTCTCGAGCATCGGCGCCAAGTTCCACCGCACCGCCCTGCAGGCCGCGGCCCGCGCCTACCTCGAGCACGCAGAGACCTGGATGCAGTTGGCCCCGGCCGACCTCGTCACCGCGCTGACCAGCATCCCCCGGATCGGTCCGTGGACCGCGTCCGCGGCCGCCGCCGACTTCACCGGCGACTTCACCGTCTACCCGCACGCCGACCTGGCCGTCCGCACCTGGGCGGCACGGATCGCCCCGGCCTACGCGTGGCCTCAAACCGAGAAGACCTTCATCACGCACTGGCGCCACCTGGCCGGACCAACCGACCAGCACCTTCACACGCTGACTCTCACCACACTCACCTGGGGGGCCCATGCCCGCACCACTGAGCACACCGGAACACGACCATGAGCTGATCGCCGGCGCCGACCCGAACAGGGTCATCGACGCCGTATTCGTCAACGCCCCGCTGCGCGACTACGACCAACGCGCCCGCGTCAACGACTACACGCTGCCCGTCCTCGGACTCGGCTACATCGCCACCTACGCCAAGGAACAGGGGCACAACGTCGGGGTCCTGGATGCCGAAGCCCACGGCCTCGGCATCCAGCGCACCGCGGACATCGTCAACGCCATCAAGCCCCGCTGGGCGGGCTTCAATCTCCTTGCCCCGACGTACCCCATCTCGGCACGCATCGCGTCCCTGCTCGACCCGCAAATCCTGGTGATGGCTGGCGGGCATCACGCCAAAGCCGCCCCCGATCTGGTTCTTCGCGACCCGCGGTTCCGCAACCTGTCCGCACTGATCATCGGCGAGGGCGAGACGCGTGTGGCCGCACTCCTGCAGGACGCCCGCCGACGCGCCGAGCTACCGAAGGTGCTGTGGCGCGACCATCTGCTGGAAACGTCGGGCTGCGGCGTCTTCCACGGCAATCCGCAACCATGGCTGTCACCCGACATCAACCAACTGCCGTTCGTCGACCGCTCGTTCCTCCCGCAAGACCCCTTCCTCGCCGACGACGGACGATGGGAGGGCAACCTGGTGTGCTCCCGCGGCTGCCCCTACGAGTGCGGCTTCTGCGGTGCGGCCGCCAGCATGAACCCCGAGGTCACTATCCGGACCCGGGACCCGCTCAACATCCTCGAGGAGATGGACCTCCTCAACGCTCAGTACGGAACGACAGCGTTCCGCGCCGTTGACGACCTCTTCCTTGGGGCCCGGCGCGTGATCCACCCCGCCATGAAGGCCTTCACCCGGGCCAACGTCGGCGAGCGCTACGTGTGGGATGCCACCGGGCGGATCAACGTCCTCGCCCGGGAGAGCGACGCCATGCTGCGCACCATGGCCGCCAACGGTCTGCGGGAAGTCGCACTCGGTATCGAATCGGGCTCCGCCCGGATCCTCGAGAAGATGGACAAGCGGATCGACCCAGAGATGACCCTGACCGTCACCCGCCGACTGCTCGAGCACGGCATCAACACCAAGGGGTACTTCATCCTCGGCTACCCCGGGGAGAACCGGGAAGACGCCGCGGCCACGATCCGCCACATCCACCAGCTGTGGGAGCTCTCCGACCGGCTGCCAGGCACCTTCCGCGCGAGCGTCTTCACCTTCCGGCCCTACCCCGGCTCCCCGATCTGGAACGACCTGGTGAATCAGGGCTACGACGCCCAGCAGATGCAGTCCTACAGCGACGTCGACCTCACCGACCACGGAGCCGATGAGGCGATGCGCGGACGAGACGAGTTCAACTTCACCACCGGTTTACAGTTCGGCGAAGTTCCACTTCCCGAGCTCGACCAGCACCTGGCCACCCTCTCCCGCGAGCAGTACGAGCGCACCCACGGCCAGGAGATTCCGGCATGACGGCCCGAGGGCCCCTCATCACGCTGGACGGCCCCGGCGGCATCGGCAAATCCACAGCCCTCCACGCCACCCACCGAGCGCTGCAGGCCGCCGGCCACACCGTCCACGCCACCACCCAGCCGTCCACGAACCCGTTCGGCAAGGCAGTGCGCGACATCGCCAACTCCATGCACGGCCGCGCCCTCGCCCTGGCCGTGACCGCCGACCGCCACCATCAACTCGACGTCGAGATCCGACCCCACCGCGACGTCGGCCACACCGTCCTGCTCGACCGCTACCTGCCCTCCACGCTGGTCCTGCAGCGCGCCGACGGGGTCGAACTCGACTACCTGCTCGCCATCAACGGAGGAATCGACACCCCGGACCTGTCCGTGATCCTCCTGGCGGACCTGCAGACCATCCTGGGCCGCCTGGACCACCGCGGAACGCGACACCGCTTCGAGCTGGATACCGAGAGCACTCGCCGCGAGCTGGAGCTCTACCACGAGGCGCTGCCCATCCTCGAAAGGCTCGGCTACCCGATCCTGACACTCGACACGACCCACCTCACCCCGGAGGAGGTCGCCCAGGCAATCGCCAGCGCAGCACCAGCCCCCGGCACTACCGTCGACCCAACCTTCAACCCGGCCAGTTAGTGAGCACATGAGCCAACACACCACGCCCGTCGCCCCCATCGTGGACGTGCACGTCCTCGTCCGCTCAGGCGAGAAGCTCCTGTTGTCCCAGCGCGGCGGCCCCTACGGGTACGGCCAGTGGCACGCGCCCTCCGGCAAGCTGGACCCGGGCGAGACACCCGCCCAGGCCGCCGCGCGCGAGCTGGAGGAGGAGACGGGACTCCACGTCGATCCCTCCTCTCTGGAACTCCTGCACACCGTGGTCCATCACCAGGGCGACGGCACACCGGACCGCCTCGGCTTCTTCTACGAAGCAACGAAGTACGCGGGCGAACCGGTCAACAGGGAGCCGGAGAAGTGCCTGGATCTTGCCTGGTTCGCCGAACACGCCCTGCCCGACGCACTGATTCCGTACCCCGCCGCTGGCCTGCAAGGCAGCCTCACCAACCGCGGTGGCCTCACGTACCACAACTGGCCGGAGAACTAGCTGCCGAACAGGCTCTCTGCCTTCTGTAAGTGCCTGGAGTCTTCGCCGCGGCGGAGACTCCAGGCACTTAGCGGTCCAGAAGGTGTAACAGAACGCCGCCCTTGA
>NZ_JBSFMS010000152.1:0-16581 GCF_053599675.1 Streptomyces sp. NPDC000880
CGGATACCACCTGCCTCCACGGCCACCGACCCGAAACCGGCTCAGAAACCGGTCAGAAGATCACTCTCAAACCACGCCGGTGGATCGAGGCTTAGACCGGCGGACGCACGGACGGGCACCGCGCGCCAGGCACAGTCAGGCGCCCGCAGGCCGGCGGACGCAAGGGACAGGCGCCGCGTCACGCCCGGCGCCGCCGTCAGGCGGAGCAGACCGGCGGACCCAGGGCACGGGCGCCGCGTCACGCACCGCGGCGTCGCCGGACGGCGTCAGGCACCCGCGGGCTGGCGGACGTTTGCGTTGACCCAGTCAACGATCGACGCCGTCGTCGCGCCCGGCGTGAAGATCTCCGCGACACCCTTCTCCTTCAGCGGCGCGATGTCCGCCTCCGGGATGATGCCGCCGCCGAAAACCTTGATGTCCTCCGCGTCGCGCTCCTTCAGCAGCTCGATGACCTTCGCGAAGAGCGTGTTGTGCGCACCGGAGAGGATGGACAGGCCGATCGCGTCCGCATCCTCCTGGATCGCCGTGTCCACGATCTGCTCGGGGGTCTGGTGGAGACCGGTGTAGATGACCTCCATGCCCGCGTCACGCAGCGCCCGCGCGATCACCTTGGCCCCGCGATCATGCCCGTCGAGCCCCGGCTTGGCCACTACCACGCGGATCGGACCAGTCACACCCATCACTGCCTCCACCTACCGATGCATACCGATGCATACCGACTGCATGCCGACCGCGCCGCCCTGGGCGCGGGGGGACCCGAACCGCAGCGGCCCGGGAAAGTGAACGAACGTTATCTCCAGCATCCCGCAACCCGCCGTTTCACGGTGGGCCGCGAGGGGGAAATCACACATGGGACAACTTAGCTATGCGTCGCACCCGCACCACGCGGCACACACGCCGCACCACCGCGGGGACGATCGCTACGGGAGCCGCATCAGGGTTCGTAGCCCCGTGCCGTCAGCCGCGCGGCACGGCGCTGCGACACCTTCGGCACTGGCCCGGCAGGGGCACAAGGCCTGGGTGGCGCCCACGAGGGCACACGGGGGACGAAGCCGTCCTCCAGCGTGCCGTACGGGAGGTAGGCCATGAAGGCTTTTCCCTTCTTTTCGCCGTGTCTGCGCCCCGTGCGACACCTACGGATCCCGGCCGTGCTGCTGCGTGCCGCCACCCTCGAGCTGGCGATCCTCGCCGGGCATCTGCTCCTCTACCCCGCCGGCCTCGTCCCGGAGCGTCGCGAACCCGACCCGGACCCCGCCCCAGGACCGAACCCCCAGCTCCCGACGCCCGGCGCGGACCGCCCGCCTGCGGTGCTCCTCCATGGCTTCGTGGACAACCGCTCCGTGTTCGTACTGCTGCGCCGCTCCCTCGCCCGGCACGGCTGGCGGCACCTCGAGTGCCTCAATTACTCCCCGCTGACCTGCGACATCCGCACCGCCGCCGAGCTGCTCGGCCGGCACATCGAGGAGATCTGCGCGCGTACGGGCCGCTCCGAGGTCGACATCGTCGGTCACAGTCTCGGCGGCCTGATCGCCCGCTATTACGTACAGCGCCTGGGCGGTGACCATCGGGTACGCACGCTTGTCACCCTCGGCACCCCACATTCGGGCACCAGCGTCGCCCCGCTCGCCAGCGCGCACCCCATCGTGCGCCAGATGCGCCCCGGATCCGCCGTGATCGAGGAGCTGCGCATGCCCGCGCCCGGCTGCCGGACTCGCTTCGTGAGTTTCTGGAGTGACCTCGACCAGCTGATGGTCCCGGTCGAGACGGCCTGCATCGACCACCAGGACCTCATCGCGCAGAACGTACAGGTCAGCGGAGTCGGGCATCTCGCGCTCCCGATCCACCCGGCCGTCGCGGCCGGCATCCGGCAGGCGCTGGAGTCGACCCAACCGGCGACCGGCGCATCCGGCGCCGTCTCCGTCGCCTGAGTCCGGGCCCGACGGCGCGCGCCACCACGCCCTGCCCAGCAGGCCAGGTAACGAATTGTCGAACACTTTTCGAACGTAGAGCCAAAGCTGTGCCCGCAGTCCGCCGAAAGGCATCCGAATGCCCGTTTCCTGATTGCCTAAAACCTGCCGAAGATTGTCGCCGTCGCATACCGCCAGGTACAGTCGCGCCACTGCTTTGCCTCTGGGACCCGCGCTCGACGGCCCCAGAACCCAGGTCCTGCTGCCGAGGCGAGAGAGAAGTTGGTGAACGACCAGCACGCCCACGCCGGGTACGCCGAACACGACGGTTACACCTCTGGCAGCTTTGACACCGACCCGCTCTTCGGTGCGCTTCCTGGCAGTTACGAAGCCGCTCACAGCGGCCAGTACGACACCACCCAGTGGGACACCGGGGCGCAGCAGACCTCCGGTTACGACGTCTACGCCGCGCAGCAGGCACAACAGCCGCAGCAGACGCAGCAATTCCCGCAGTACGAGACTCACGCGCAGTACGACAGCACCGCCCAGTACGACGCCACAGGCCACTACGACGCCGCCGCGGTGCAGTACGACGCGACGGGCCAGTGGGACGCCGCCGCGTGGGACCAGACCGCGCAGACGAGTCAGTACGAAACCGCCGCGGCCACGTTCGCGTACGACACCACCGGACAGTGGACGGGGCCCGCCTTCGACACCGGCACGTACGACGCCACCGCCTGGAACACGGGCGCGGAAGCCATCCTGCCGCACGTACCGCAACAGTTCACGCCGGAGCATGAATTCATCCCGGACCAGGACTTCAGTCCGGCGGGGCCCGCCGACCTCTCCACCGAATTCCAGCCTGACTTCCAGCCGGAATTCCAGCCCGACCTCACGTACGAGTACGAGGAGTACCAGTACGAGGCCGAGGCCGAGGCCGAGCCTGAACCCGAGGCAGAGGCCGAGCCAGAAGCGGAAGCCGAACTCGGCGGCGAGCTGGCGCCGGAACCCGAACCCCTCGCCGCCGCCGTCATCCCCCGCCCCGTCCGCCGTTCCGGCGGGTCCCGCGGCCGTCGCCGCACCCCCGCGAAGCGCTCCGCGCTCCTCACCGTCGCCGTGCCCTCCGCCTGCGTGATGGGCGTCGCCGGCATCGCCGCCGCCTCCGTCGGCAGCCTCGGCACCAGCGGCGAGACCAAGGGCGACACCAACCTGGAGGCGGCCGATCCGTCCTCCCCCAAGGCGATCGCGGCCAACAACAAGATGGACACGCAGCTCGCCGCCCTCAGCGCCGACGCCCGCGATTTCGGCGACCGCGCGTCGCGCACCCAGGAACGCCTCGACCTGAAGGCGCGCCAGGAGGCGGAGAAGAAGAAGCGCGACGAAGAGGCCAAGCGCCGCGAGGCGATGCGCCCCAAGTTCGTACTGCCGGTGCAGCGGGAAGGCCTGAGCGCATACTACGGCCAGGCCGGCGTCAACTGGATGTCCGTGCACACCGGCATCGACTTCCCGGTGTCGTACGGCACCGAGGTGATGGCCGCGACCGACGGCACAGTCCGTACGCAGTGGAACAGCGCCTACGGAAACATGGCCATCGTGACCTCGCCCGACGGCACCGAGACCTGGTACTGCCACCTCAGCAGCACCAAGATCCGCTCCGGTTCGGTCAAGGCCGGTGACGTCATCGCGTACTCCGGCAACTCCGGCAACTCCACCGGACCGCACCTCCACTTCGAGGTACGGCCCGGCGGCGGCTCGGCGATCGACCCGCTGCCGTGGCTTCGCAGCCACGGCCTCGACCCGACGTAAGCACCGATCAGAGCTTTTCGACCGGCGCGTACCGCAGCAGCAGCCGCTTCGGCTTGGTGTCCCCGAAGTCGATCGTCGCCTGCGCGTCCGCACCCAGCCCCGTCACTCCCACCACGGTCCCCAGGCCGAACTGGTCATGCGTGACCCGGTCTCCGACCGCCAGCGAGATCACCGGCTTGTCGGTCGTACGCCGCGTGGCGAAGCCAGAAGAACCGCCGCCCACGCGTGAGCGCGAGGACGAGAGCGACGAGGCGATGCCGGACGTCGGACCGGCGGGCGCGGCCATCGGACCGGTCCGCTTCCACTGCAGGTGCTGCCCCGGGATCTCCTCCAGGAAGCGCGAGGGCGGGTTGTACGAGGGCTGGCCCCAGGCGCTGCGCATCGACGACCGCGTCAGATAGAGGCGCTCGCGGGCGCGTGTGATGCCGACGTACGCCAGCCGCCGCTCCTCCTCCAGCTCCTTCACCTGGCCGAGGGCGCGCATGTGCGGGAAGACGCCGTCCTCCATGCCCGTCAGGAACACCACCGGGAACTCGAGGCCCTTCGCCGTGTGCAGCGTCATCAGTGTGATGACGCCGGAGCCGTCCTCGTCCTCGTCCGGGATCTGGTCGGAGTCGGCGACGAGCGCGACCTGCTCAAGGAACTCGGCGAGCGTTCCCGCACCTTCCTCCTCGGCGCGGTCCTGCTCGAACTCCAGGGCCACGGCGGCCAGTTCCTGCAGGTTCTCGATGCGCGTCTCGTCCTGCGGATCGGTCGACGCCTGCAACTCGGCGAGGTAGCCGGTCCGCTCCAGGACGGCCTCGAGCACGGTGGCCGGTCCGGCGCCCGACTCGACGACCGTACGCAACTCCTCCATCAGCACGTTGAACCGCTTGACGGCGTTGGCCGAGCGGGCCGCCATGCCGTACGCCTCGTCGACGCGGCGCAGCGCCTGCGGGAAGGTGATCTTCTCGCGCAGCGCGAGCGCGTCGATCATCGCCTCGGCGCGGTCGCCGATGCCGCGCTTGGGGACGTTGAGGATGCGGCGCAGCGGGACATTGTCCTCGGGATTGGCGAGAACTCGCAGATACGCGAGGACGTCCCGGACCTCCTTGCGCTCGTAGAAGCGCACTCCGCCGACGACCTTGTACGGCAGTCCCACCCGGATGAAGATCTCTTCGAAAACACGGGACTGGGCGTTCGTACGGTAGAAGACCGCGACGTCGCCGGCCTTCGCGTCGCCGGCGTCCGTCAGCCGGTCGATCTCGTCGGCGACGAACTGCGCCTCGTCGTGCTCGGTGTCGGCGACATAGCCGGTGATCTGCGCGCCGGCGCCGGCGTTGGTCCACAGGTTCTTCGGGCGGCGGCTTTCGTTGCGCTCGATGACGGCGTTGGCGGCGGAGAGGATCGTCTGCGTGGAGCGGTAGTTCTGCTCCAGCAGGATCGTCGTCGCGTCCGGGTAGTCCTCCTCGAACTGGAGGATGTTGCGGATGGTCGCGCCGCGGAAGGCGTAGATCGACTGGTCGGCGTCGCCGACGACGCAGAGCTCGGCCGGGTCGTCATCCGGGCCCGAGGGACCCACCAGCTCGCGTACGAGTGTGTACTGAGCGTGGTTGGTGTCCTGGTACTCGTCCACCAGGACATGGCGGAACCGGCGCTGGTAGTGCTCGGCGACGTCCGGGAACGCCTGCAGCAGATGCACCGTCGTCATGATGATGTCGTCGAAGTCCAGGGCATTGGCCTCGCGCAGCCTCGCCTGGTACATCCGGTACGCCTCGGCGAGCGTCTTCTCGAACCCGTCGACAGCCTGGTCGGCGAAGGTCTCCTCGTCGATCAGCTCGTTCTTCAGATTCGAGATCTTCGCGCTGAAGGACTTCGGCGGGAACTTCTTGGGATCGAGTTCCAGATCACGGCAGACCAGGGCCATGAGGCGCTTGGAGTCGGCGGCGTCGTAGATCGAGAACGACGAGGTGAAGCCGAGCCTCTTGGACTCCCGGCGCAGGATGCGGACGCAGGCGCTGTGGAAGGTCATGACCCACATGGCGTTGGCGCGCGGGCCTACGAGCTGCTCGACGCGCTCCTTCATCTCGCCGGCGGCCTTGTTGGTGAACGTGATCGCCAGTATCTGGCCGGGGTGGACGCTGCGGGTGCCCAGCAGATGCGCGATCCGGTGGGTCAGCACCCGGGTCTTGCCGGACCCTGCCCCGGCCACGATGAGCAGCGGCGAGCCGGTGTGCACGACGGCGGCACGCTGCTGCTCGTTCAGCCCCTCGAGCAGGGTGGCGGGGTCCACGACGGTGCGCGGGGCGCCGTCGCGGTGGTACGGGTCCCGGGCCGGGGGGACGTCGTAAGCGCCCTGGAAGAGATCGTCAGGGATCTCCTCCGGGGCCGAGTCCTCGGGCGGCGGCGGGTGGTGCTCCGCGCTGGGCTGGAGGTCCGCCAGGAAGCTGTCGTCAAAGAGGCTGCTCATCGCTCTACGAGTCTAGGCCGCCGCACTGACAGCTCGCCGCCGCATTGGGATACGACGGACGACACGGGCGGACGATTTGAAGCCGCCACTCTCCGTCATCGACCCGTGCCACCGGGTCATCACACGAGGGCACCGGTTCGCCGATCGCCAAGGTCACGAAAACGTATCGGGCATTTCGAACATCAACCTTCACAGCAGCCACACGAGTTGGCTAGCGTGCTCCACCAGGGCAGCCCGTACCCCCATGGCGATCCACGCCAATCGGGCGGCCTGCGCCGAATTCGGGCTTTCCACAAGAGAGTTCGGAACCGGGGACCCACTATGCACAACCGGGGTGAATCGGACCCTGCCTCACTCGGTCCGTAGGGCGATCTTCCGTTCCGCCCGAACCCGACAGCTAACCCGGTAGGCGGTCCACGGAAGAAGGAGATGTCGGCCTTGGCGTCGCATCGCAAAACGCGAAGTCGAACCGTTAAGACCTCCCCCGCCGTCGGGTTCACGACGGCAGCCCTCGCCTCGGTCACCCTGCTGTCCACGCAGAGCGCCAACGCCGCACCCGCTGAGCCGAAGCCCTCCGTCGAAGAGGTGCAGAAAAAGGTCGACGACCTGTACCGGCAGGCCGGCACGGCGACCCAGAAGTACAACAAGGCCAAGGAAGCGACCGCGGAGAAGCGCCGCGAGGTCGACCAGCTGCTCGACGACGCCGCCAAGCGCACGGACAAGCTGAACGAGTCGCGGCGGGCGCTGGGCAACTACGCGGCCGCGCAGTACCGCACGGGCGCGGTCACCCCGACCGCCGCGCTGCTCTTCGCGGACAGCCCGGAGGCCTACTTCGACCAGACGCAGCTGATGAGCCGGCTGACCGACCGTCAGCGCAGCGCGATCACGGACTATGAGACCCAGCGGGCGGCGGCCACCGAGCAGCGCGCGGAGGCGACGAAGAGCCTCGAGTCGCTCACCCGCTCCCAACACGCCCTGCGCACCAGCAAGCAGGACGTCCAGGCGAAGCTCGGCGAGGCGCGCACGCTGCTGTCGAAGCTGACGGCCGAGGAGAAGGCGCGGCTTGCGGCGATCGAGCGCAAGAAGGAGGAAGAGGCCCGCCGCAAGGCCGAGGCCAAGGCCCAGGAGGAGGCCCGCGCCAGGGCGGAGGCCGAGCGGCGCCAGGAACAGAACCAGGACGGCGGCACGGGCACCGGGGCGGGCACCGGCTCCGGCTCCGCGGGCGGCGCCACGTACGCGGCGAAGGCCGAGAAGGTCCTGTCCTTCGCCCGCTCCCAGATTGGCAAGCCGTACGTCTGGGGAGCATCGGGCCCGAGCTCCTACGACTGCTCGGGACTGACCCAGGCCGCCTGGAAGGCGGCGGGCGTGGACCTGCCGCGCACCACCTGGGACCAGGTGGAGGTGGGCGAGCGGGTCGCGCCGAAGGATCTGCTCCCCGGTGACCTGGTCTTCTTCTACGACGACATCAGCCACGTCGGCATCTACATCGGCGACGGCAAGATGATCCACGCGCCCAAGCCGGGTGCGAACGTCCGAGAGGAATCGATCTACTACATGCCGATCTACGGCAGCGTGCGCCCGGCCTGAGGACCGGTCAACGCACGAACGCCCGGGCCGACAGCGGCGCCCGGGCGTTCTCATGTCCAGCTCATTCCAGCCTATGCCCGGCTCACGCCCGGCTCACGTCCAGAGCGTCGCGATGAAGATGTTCGCGACCGTCAGCCCGCCCACCGCACCGAACAGCGCCTTCTCCACCTTCTCCTCGTCCCGCTTGACGTACACCAGGCCCAGGATCACAACCAGCACCGCCAGCTTGATGCCGACCTTCAGGTTGTTCACCGGCTGGTCGTCCGCCTGGTTCAGGCCCACCAGTGCCACGCCCGTGATCAGCATGGTCAGCGCGCCGTGCAGCATCGCCGGGGTGAAGCGGGCCGTTCCCGCGGCCATCGCCTTCATCTGGGTGAGGAAGCCGCCGAGTAGTGACGCGATGCCGATGATGTGCAGGGCGACGAAGACATTGATGAGTACGTCCATGTCGCGGAGCCTAGCCCTCCCCATACCACCGCTCTCCGGGCAGGTGCGGCTCATTCGCCGCATCGGTCACCGCTGCACGGGAAACCGAGCCGGCACCGTCGGTCCCGCTGTCAGAAAGCGCACCCACATATCCAGCTTCGGGCAGTACCGGTCCACGCCTCATTCCCGTGACTCTCAGGTTTAGCGTCCTTCTCAGGTGACCGACTCCCCACCGCCGCCGGGCTCCCGGGCGGCAGTCGGCCACCCCCGCCGAGAGATCCGGCGGCGGACCGCTCCCCCCGTGCGGACCGCCGTCGGATTCGGCGGACGCGGCGGACACGGCGTCGGATCGGGCGTCGGATTCAGCCTCGGACTCGGACCGCGGGGAAGACGGAAGGACGTGGACGCCCTCGTGGCAGCGCACCGGAAACCCAAGCAGCATCCGCTCAGCGGGCCGGCCGCCCGGACCGCCGCCACCCTCGCGCTCGCCGGCGCAGCGACCGCCACCGCGTTCGACGGCACCGGGCAGGCCGAGCCCCGTCTCACTCCCGCACAGATCAAGGCCAAGGTCGACAAGCTCTACCAGGAGGCGGAGGCCGCCACCGAGAAGTACAACGGAGCCAAGGAGCAGACCGCGAAGGCCCGCGCGTCGCTGGACTCACTGCGCGAGGAGGCAGCCCGCAGGACCGAGCGGCTCAACACCTCACGCAACGCCCTCGGTTCGATCGCCACCGCCCAGTACCGCGCCGGCGGCATCGACCCGGGGTTGCAGCTCGCCCTCACCTCCGACCCCGACGAGTATCTGGAGCGGGCCGCGCTCGTCGAGCGGGTCGGCACACGGCAGGCGGACGCCATCGGCGGTGTGCACCAACAGCTCGTGGAGATCGCCCGGTTGAGGGCCGAGGCGGCCGAGCGCATGGACGGTCTCAAGGCCCGGCAGACCGAGCTGGCAAAGCACAAGGCCACCGTCCAAAACAAGCTCGCGGCCGCCGAACGCCTCCTCGCCGAGCTCACCGCCGAGCAGCGCGCCTCGTACGACAGCTGGAACGGTGCGGAAAGCCCCGCGGACACGCGTGCCGACCGGTCAGCCGGCTCCCGCGGCTCCCTCAAGGCCCCCAACTCCCGTGCCGCCCAAGCCGTCGCGTACGCCTACGGAGCGCTCGGCAAGCCGTACGTCTGGGGCGCGACCGGGCCCGGCTCCTTCGACTGTTCCGGGCTCACCCAGGCCGCCTGGGGCTCCGCGGGGATCTCGCTGCCCCGCACCACGTACACGCAGATCAACGCGGGCCGACGGGTATCCCGTTCCCAACTCGCCCCCGGTGACCTGGTGTTCTTCTACTCCGGCGTCAGCCACGTCGGCCTGTACATCGGCGGCGGCCAGATGATCCACGCCCCGCGCCCAGGCGCCCCGGTCCGCGTCGCGCCGATCGACGAGATGCCCTTCGCCGCCGCGACCCGCCCCGCGTAAGCCGGCCGGGTCAGAACCCGTCCACGGCCGTCAGCGAGCGGGGCTCGGCGGCCGGGTCGTTGTAGCCGGAGAAGCTGACGGCCGCGCCGTGCGCGAAGAGGTGAACATGGCTTGGACGGTTGCCCGGCTATGTACCAGTTACCTCACGAAGGAGCCTAAACCAGACGACGGGCCGTCGCCCACCGCGTCAGCTCGTGCCGGTTCGAGAGCTGCAACTTCCGCAGCACCGCCGACACATGCGACTCCACCGTCTTCACCGAGATGAACAGCTGCTTCGCGATTTCCTTGTACGCGTAACCCCGCGCGATCAGCCGCAGCACCTCGCGCTCCCGCTGGGTGAGCCGATCGAGGTCCTCGTCCACCGGCGGCGCGTCCGTCGAGGCGAAAGCGTCCAGCACGAAGCCCGCCAGACGCGGCGAGAACACCGCGTCCCCGTCCTGCACGCGGAAGATCGAGTCGACCAGATCCGTGCCCGTGATCGTTTTGGTGACATAGCCGCGGGCGCCGCCCCGGATCACTCCGATCACGTCCTCGGCCGCGTCGGAGACGGACAGCGCCAGGAAGCGCACCGGGTTCGCAGACGCCGCCATCAGCGAGGCGCAGCGGCGCAGCACCTGCACTCCACCGCCGCCCGGCAGATGTACATCCAGCAGGACGACCTCGGGCCGGGTCGCCGTGATCACGGTGACCGCCTGGTCGACGTCGGCGGCCTCGCCGACCACTTCGACGCCGGTGCGGTCGGTCTGGCCGATTTCGGCCTGCACTCCGGTGCGGAACATCCGGTGGTCGTCGACGAGCACGACCCGTACGTGCCGCTCGGCAGTCTCTCCAGCAGCCTCGGTCTCGGTCATTCGCCCACCCTCTCCATCTCCAGCTCGACCTCGGTGCCCCCGCCGGGCACCGAGCGAAGCCGTGCCGTCCCGCCGTTGCGCTGCATCCGGCCGATGATCGATTCTCTTACGCCCATCCGGTCGCCGGGGACGGAATCCAGGTCGAAGCCCGGCCCCCGGTCCCGTACCGACACGAAGACCGTGCGGCCCTCGACCTCGGCGTAGACCTGGACGGCCCCGCCCTCGCCACCGTACTTGGCCGCATTGACCATTGCCTCGCGTGCGGCTTGCATCTGTGCGGCCAGTTTCTCGTCCAGCGGGCAGTCGCCGACGACCACGACTTCCAGCGGTACGCCGTGCTTGTCCTCGACCTCGGCCGCGGCCTTCTTCACCGCCTCGGCGAACGTGTCCGGTTCCTCGTCCTCGTCCTTGCCGGTGCCCTCCGGCTTGTAGAGCCAGTTCCGCAGCTCGCGCTCCTGGGCGCGGGCGAGGCGGCGTACTTCGCCCGCTTCGTCGGCGTTCCGCTGGATCAGGGTGAGGGTGTGCAGTACGGAGTCATGGACGTGCGCGGCGACCTCCGCCCGTTCCTGGGCGCGGATGCGCATCGTCCGCTCCTCCGAGAGGTCCTGGGTCATCCGCACCAGCCAGGGGCCGGCGAGCAGGGCGACACCGGCGATGACGGCGATAGCCGCGGTCAGTACGTTGCCGAGCTGGGCGGCGGAGCCGCGTACCACCATGAAGACGGTGAGGCCCATGCCGACCAGGGCGACGCCCGCGAGCGCGCGGCCCAGTTGCAGCAGCCTGCGGCGGCGGCCACCCGTCGACAGGGTGGCCCAGCGGGCACGGCGGGCGTTGTCCGCCTGCCGCCACACCAGCACCACACCGGCGCCGATCAACAGCGTCGGCCAGACATAGCGGTTGGTGTTGCTGCCCATGTCGACATTGCCGGCGAAGATCGCGGCGCCGACGAGCAGCGCGACCATCGCGAAGAGCTGTCCCTTGTCGGGCTTGCGCAGTCGGCGCCTGCCGTCCGGCGTGGCCTCGAACACGGAACGCGGCTCGGCGGCCCTGCCGCCGACGCCGAGCGGCACGACGATCCAGAAGACGGCGTACAGCAGCACGCCGAGGCCATCGGCCATGAACAGGCCCAGGAAGACGAGGCGGACCCAGATGACGGGCAGTCCCAGGTGCCCGGCAAGGCCGCGCGCCACACCACCGAGCATCCGGCCGTCGGCGCTGCGGTACAGCTTGCGCAGCGGCTGCTCCTCCGGCGCGGGGGCGCGGGAGGGTCCGGCGGATCGGGGCGTGGCGACTGGCATGCCCCGATCGTCACATGCAGAGGCGGGCCGTTGTATCAGGGTCGTCCCCTAAACCGACCCTGAAAGCCGGGGCCCGCGGCCGGGCCGATATCAGGGAAGGGCCAGGGTCGGCGTGGGTGCCGTCCCGGCGCGGGGCCCGTCACCATGGACGTATGACACAGCCGACCACTCCGCCTCCTGCGCAACCGAACGCGCCGCCCGAGGCGCGACCCGAGGCGCAGCCGCTGCGCCGCGCCCCGAACCAGAAGGTTGTGGCGGGTGTCTGCGGCGGGCTCGGCCGGTACTGCGACATAGACCCGGTGATCTTCAGGATCGTGATCGGTGTGCTCTCCGTGACCGGTGGCATCGGCCTGATCTTCTACGGCTTCGCCTGGCTGCTGATCCCCTTCGAGGACGAGGAGGAGAACGAGGCGCGTCGCCTGCTGTCGGGCCGGGTGGAGGGCGCGTCGCTGACGGCCGTGCTCCTCGCCCTGATCGGCTGCGGACTGTTCCTGTCCATGATGGGAAGCGGCGGGACGCTTGCCTTCGCCGCCCTCCTCTCGGTCGCGGTCGTCGGCGCGGCCGTGTGGTCGCAGCGCCGCAGTATCGCCGCCCCCGCCGGCGCGCTGCCGTACACCGCGACGGCGCACGCGGTGGCCGAGGCGCCGCCCGAGACGAAGGCGCCGCCCGTCCGCGACAGCCCGTCCTGGTGGCGGGACCCGATCATCAAGGACGGCACGACGGGCCCGGTGGCGACCGGCTATCTGTGGGGCCCGGAAGACGCTGCGGCCCAGGCGGCCGCGGAGGCCGCCGCTCCGCCGCGGAGGCGTACGTCAGCCGCTCCCCCGCAGACGCGCGGGCCGCGCGGAATCGGCGGCACCGTCTTCCTCCTCGCCCTCCTCGCGGGCGGCCTCGGCACGGGGCTCAGCTGGGACGGCAGTCCGCTTGGCACGAGTCTGCAGATCGGTCTTGCCTGCGCGCTTTCGGTGTTCGGGCTCGGCCTGCTGGTCAGCGCGCTGCTTGGCCGTACCGGCTTCGGCACGATCACGATGACGATGATCACGGCGGGTCTGCTGGCGGGAGCTGCCGCTCTTCCCAAGGACATCAGCACTCACTGGGCGCGTACGGACTGGAAGCCGGCCTCGGTGGCCGCCGTCCAGCGGCAATACGAACTCGGCTCCGGCGTCGCGACCCTCGACCTCTCCTCCCTCTCCGTCCCCGCCGGCCGGGCAGTGTCGACGAGGGCAGAGGTCGGGGCCGGTCAGCTCAAGGTCGTGGTACCGAAGGACACGCCGGTGGAGCTGCGGGTCGAAGCGGGCATCGGCGACATCCGGCTGCCCGCAGACGCGGCGAACGACATCGATATCGCCCCCGGCCAGGACCGGCAGAGCACCCTGCCCGCGCCGGCCGGCGCGAAGCCGTCGGGCACGCTGGAACTCCGCCTCGAAGTGGGCATCGGACAGGTGGAGGTGACCCGTGCCGCGTCGTGAACTCCGGCATGAATTCCGGCCGGGCAAGCTGATCGCGGGCCTCGCCGTGCTGGCCGCAGCGCTGCTGTACGCGGGCGATGCGGCCGACTCCTGGCAGACACCCTGGTTCGTGGTCTTCCCGGTCGTCTTCGGCGGTCTGTTCCTGGCCGGGGCGGTGACCTGGACGCACTACGGCATTCGGCGTCGCCGGTCGGCCAGAAGGGCGTCGAGCGAAAGGAACGGGGCCCCGGCGAGCACCAGCGGCAGCCAGGCCATCAAATAGGCGAGGTCATTGCCGTAGTAGTACGGCTCGGTCTGCCAGCTCACCGTCAGCCACAGGCTCAGCGAGATGAGCGCCCCGCCGAGCGCGGCGAGCCGGGCCAGCAGCCCGACGAGGGTGCCGATGCCAACGGCGAGTTCACCGAAGGCAATCGCGTAGCCGAAGCCCTCGGGGCTCTTGAGCGCAAGGTCGACGAGAGCGGGCACGGCGGAGGTGTCGCGCACGCTGCGCATCAGCTCCCCGACGGAGCCCTGCCCGCTCGCGGCCATGAACTGACTGTCCGTGAGCTTGTCGATCCCCGCGTAGATGAAGGTCACGCCGAGAAAGAACCGAAGCGGCAGAAGGGCGTAGTGGCTCGCCCTCTCTTTCCAGCCGCGGCGCCTTCCGTCTACCGTGCCGTAGTCGGCCATCGCCCGATATGTGTGTGTCATCACTGGTCCCGCCTTCGGTTGACCCGTCAACTGACCATACGTACGACGAAGCTGAGCCGCTCACCAGTCGTGCGGCTCACTCTGTGACATGGAGAGAGGCCGGGATCGGTCCGTTGCGCCAGGTGGGTCAGTCCGTCACCTCGATGAGGCAGCGGTTGCTCTCCATCCCCGATGCCGTCACCACCTGGATGTTCACCGGCCCCGGCTCGACGTCCACCGGGACCGGCACGGTGAGTTCGGTGTCTGTCGGATTGGCGAAGCCGCCGGGGACCGGGATCAGCGGGACATGGACATGAACCGCGCCGATGCGCACGACCATCCGGGCGAGCCGGTCGGGCGTGCCCGCGCCCGGAGGTACGAAGCCGGCGCCGCGGATCTCGATGTCGTCGCCAGTACGGATGGGTGCGTCCAGATCCCCGGGCTCGCGGGCCCGGACGACCGAGAGCACGATCGGCCGGCCGCCCTCCGCGTACTTCGCCGCGAAGTACGTCGCCGCCGAGACCGCGACCAGCAGGGCAAGCCCCCACGGCAGATCGGGCAGCTGCTCGGGCCGGCGGGCGAGCCGTACCAGCGCGAAGACCGCCGCGACGGAGCTCACCAGGGCGTACTGCGCATCCGCGAAGCTGCCGCGCCCGCTGTCGTCGCAGAGCAGATCCGCCAGGCGCGGCCGGTCGGCGCGAATCTTCTGCAGCCGCTGGCCGGTGACGCGTACTGCCACCACGCGGCGTACGACGACGGCGATCGCGCACACGAGCGCGAGGACGGACAGCATGCCCGCGCCACGGGCCAGGCCAAGTCCTTCGATCAGCGCGTCCCGGTCGGCGGCGGACGAGGCCCAGGCCAGCTGGAGGGCGAGCACCAGCACCGAGAAGACGACGAGCAGCACCCAGCCGGTGGCGACGGCGCGCGAGGTGGAGAGGCGGTTGTCCTCGCCGATCAGCGGGGCGAGAAGGCCGCCGCGCGACCGGTGCAGGCGGGCTGCGCCGCTCAGCAGGGAGCCGACGACGAACGCGGCGAGCAGCCCGGAGGTGCGGGCGCCGGTCCAGCCCCCGCCGATCGCGGTCACGATCTGCCCCAGCGCGAGAGCGGCGAAGGCCGCCCAGACGGCCAACAACGATCGCTGCCATACCAGTTGGAGCCACGCCTCACCGGCCTCACGGCTGCGGTCGGCGACCGTGCGGGCCGACTGGGTCAGCTCGTCCGACACCCACTGGCGCGAGGCGCCCGGCGAGTGGGCGACGGCGGCCGGCAGCCCCTGCCCGGCGGCAAACTCGTCCCGCTTGGCGAGGAATTCGGCCACTGCTCGCCGATGCCCTTCGCGCGCGCCGTGCGTACATTCGTCGCACTGTCCCGCTTCTTGCACCGCCACGAGCGAACGCCGCCTTCCCCGCCTCGTACCAACTGAACTTCCGTGTGATTCCTGGGAATTGTGCCGTACGAAAGAGGCGCACGCCCCGGCGCCCGAGGCTACAGGGGGTGAACGTGCCGGTGCCCGATTGACCCCTCACTGCTCTGCAACTGCTTCGCCAATGCAGCAGATCGGGTTCCGCCTGGCTGATCTGCCGCCACAGGGGCTGGTAGTTGATCCATGCGACCAGATCGCTGCCGAGCTGCTCGCGGGTGGCCACCGCGTCCCGATGCTCGATCATCAGGGGCTTGCCCGCCGCCCTCGCCGCGAGCTGTACCTGGGCGCAGCGCTCCATGGAGATGAACCACCAGGCCGCGGCGTCGACCGAGTCGCCGACGGTCAGCAGCCCGTGATTGCGCAGGACGACGGCCTTGTACGCGCCGAGGGCGCCGGCGATCCGACGCCCCTCCTCCTGGTCGACGACCACGCCCGTATCCCGGTCGACCAGGGCGTGGTCCTCGTAGAAGGCGCACGCTTCCTGTGTGATCGGCTCGACCAGCTCACCGAGCGCGGACAGCGCCCACCCGTGCACGGAGTGGGTGTGCGCGACGGCGACGACCTCGGGCCGGGAGCTGTGCACCTGGGCGTGCACGGCGAATCGCAGTTGCTCGACGGGGATCGGCGTGGGCGTCCCAGTCATGGCCGGGAAGCTACCTCCGGGTACCGCAACTGACCAGAGACGTCACCCGCCTGGTACGAGAATGGGCCCATGACCGAACCGACATCCCCTCTGGTCCCGCTCCTCGGCCTCGAACCGCACGTGGAAGGCGGCTGGTTCAGGCAGACCTGGCAGACGGCGGGCTCGACGACCCCGCGCGGCTATCCCGGTCCGCGGCCGTACGCCACCGGCATCTACTTCCTGCTGCACCCCGGCGAGAGCTCGCGCTGGCACCGCGTACGCTCCGACGAACTCTGGCTCTGGCACCGCGGCGGCCCGATCCACCTGCACCTCGGCGGCACGGCCGAGAAGCCTTCGGCGACCGAGACGCTCACCCTGGGCCCGTCGGTGGAGTCGGGCGAACAGCCCCAGCTCCTTGTCCCCGCGAACACCTGGCAGGCGGCGGAACCCGCAGGCACCGAGCCGGTCCTGGTGACATGCATCGTGGCGCCTGGTTTCCACTACGACGACTTCACGGGCGTCACCTTCCGAAGCGGGAACGGGCGGTACGGACCGCCGGGCTGGTTACCTCTCCCGAGAGTGTGGACGCGGGCCCCCAACTGT
>NZ_JBSFMS010000153.1:0-16205 GCF_053599675.1 Streptomyces sp. NPDC000880
TCGAGGTCCTCACCGACCCCGAAGGGCTGGCGCATATCGAGCTGTGGGCCCTGGGCAGCTGTGCGCGGGTACCGTGTGGTGCGGGGGGATCCCCCGCCCGCCGCACGATCACGCCCCCTGCTCCAGTGCCACTATGCCCCCGATGACCACTCACGGTGACCCAGACCCGTTGCCACCGGGGAATACGCGACAGTCGATTACGCGACGTCGCCAGGTTCATGCTCCCTGTTGGTGCGCATCCGTGCATAGCACTGGCGCCGGACAGCCTCGCGCTGCCTCTGGAGTGGTGACGCCTCGTGCCTCTCCTGGCGTGGGTGGTCAGGCCGCCTGACCGAGACCCTCGCTGGTCAGGTTGTCCTCCCGGAGCTGCGTGAAATCCACATCCAGCTTCGTCTCGTACGCCTCGGGCTGGATGCCGAGCTCGTGAGTGGAGTACTCGCCGAACCGCTTGATGTGCTCGGTCAGGTACGGCGAGATGTGGGCCAGGTCCTCCGGGTCGATCTCCCAGCCCTCCTCCAGCAGCTGGCGAACGATCTCCGCGATGTCCAGGGCATGTGGAAGATCACCGCTTCTCTGAACTAGGGGTTCGTGTGCGCCGGACGAGCAGTCCTTCAAGAGGCAACGAAGTGCCGAAGCATCAGATATGGGCTGCAGATGATGCGCACGTTGGATGTGGCGAGGATGCCGACGCGCATCTGCCGGTACTCGTAGCTGGTCAGTTAGCCGCGCTCGGTGGCCACGCTCACCTCCTGGCATGGTGAGGCCCGGCCACATACGCGGCCGGGCCAGAGTTGGTGGCTGATCAGGACTCGGGGCAGAGCGTCTTGCGCAGCCCGAAGTTGATGTGACTTCCGTCGTCATCGGTCAGCGTGACGCCGTCGTAGGAGAACCGCTGCGCAGCACTGTGGTCCGGGTTCGTCGCGCCGCCATCGAGGGACGCGCACTGGTTGCGGGCCGCGTTGATGGCCTTGTCCTCGTCATGGGTGAGGTTGCCGTTGACGTCATGGATGGTCGCGAGGACGGCGTCGCGCTCGGCGCCGGTGGGCTCGGGCGGCATGCCGGCGTTCTTGGCGGCGCCGCTGTTGTCTGCGGCACTCGACGCCTCGGGTACGGTGCTCTTGATGGTGTCGGCCTTGCTGTCGCTGCTCTTGTCGCTGCTGCAGCCAACGACAGTGACGGCAAGTATGGCGACGATGGCCGAGGTGGTGGTGCGGATGCGCATGATTCCCCCCTGGAATGACACGAGTAGGAACATGGTGCGGCAGGTGGGGCGCTGGGCCTGCAGCGGTGATGGAGTTGTGACGTGATGCGGACGCGTTTGAAGCGATCCGCTTCCCGTGGCGGTCGCTGCCTCTAGGACGGATCGCCGTGCTGGTGCTCACGATGCTGCGGCCGCAGGTTCCCGTTGGGATGAACGAGGCAGTTCGCTCTTTGTCATGAGACCCAGATAGAGCTTCAAGAAGCAACGTCAAGGTTGCCCTCTTGGTTGCTGTGGCGGCCGGCAGTCTGCTTGAAGTCGGGCATTCCGAGCTCCACCACCCGGCTGGCCGCCGCATTGCCGATCTGGGCGATCTTGTCTCTGGCGCCTGCGAGACTGACCTGGAGTCCTTCGATCTCACCGAGCCATCCTTCGCATTCGGCCTCGGCAATGCGGGCGAGGAGGTTGTCGCGGATCTCGACGAGTCGGTCTCGCTGGGCGGGGTCGGGCCAGAGCATCGGTCAACGGGACATCCGTTGCCCAGTCCTGCGGCCCGATCCCGAGCAGATGCCGCGACTGGAGGAGATCCACGCGAACCTGCCCGACCGGCTCCAGGAGGCCAAGGAACAGGGCTGGCTCGGCGAGGCCGCCATCGAGGCAAGCCTCGCCGCCGCCAAGCAAAAGCTCGCCGCCATGCGCGACCTCGCGGCCCGGCACACCACCGTCCGCCTGGGCATGCCCGATTTCCGCGGCGTTGTCGCGCGCATCGACTCCGAGCAGCGAAACGAGGATGCGAAGCAGCAGTCTTGAGCACTACAACGAGGGGATGACCGTCTTCCTCTGTTCCAAGTGCGGCACCGCGATCACGCCGGAGCTGGCCGAGCTTGCCGCCGTCCCTGACGTCTCCGACGACGAGCGCGACCGGGACAAGGAGACACGCCGGGCACCTTCCACCGTTCCGCGGGGCCACTACGCGATCGATGCCGAGCCCTGGGGACCTCCCTACGTCGTGCAGGACGATCAAGAGGACCCGAAGCCGGCTCAGTCGCGCGGACCTGTGGTCTGCCGCGAAGAAGGCTTCGTCATCTCGGCCGGCACGCGACACACAGTGCTGTTGCATCCCGACGACGCCGCCGGCCTCCAGCCCCTGCCCAACTGGGAGAACAGCAATGGGTGCTGCGGACCGACACGCGACGAGGGGCTCAACCGGGCCTGCTCCTGCGGCGCTCCGGTCGCGACCCTCACGGCCGACTGCTTCGGGCCCTACGAACTGCACCTCGACCCCGTCCGGACCTACGCGTTCTCCCAGTGAGACCGCGAAGCGCGCGTGGACGACGCGCTCGACACGCCCGACGGAGCGTGTCCACCCAACTTCTTGACGACTACTTTCCGTCGTGAACTTCAGCTCGCAGGCGGACCTGTCGCTGAGCTGGGCTAGTTCGGATAAGATCAACTAGGGTCGCTGGGACTGGTGTTGAACGCCGTGGTGCTCTGGACCACGAAGTACATCGACGCCGCGGTCGCCCAGCTGCGCGCCGAGGGCCACGAGATCAGCGATGAGGATGTCGCCCGCCTCTCTCCACTGAAGTTCAAGAACCTCAACGTCCTGGGCCGCTACAGCTTCACCCCCTCCACCCCGCGCCAGGGCCTGCGCCCGCTGCGTGACCCGGACACCCCGAGCTGGACGAAGACGACGACGCCCTGGACTGAGGCCGCACCCACCGCTACCGCCTCAACCGCGGCGGCGACCGGGCCGCCAACAACGCCCTGCACACCATGGGCTGAACAAGAAGGACATCATGCGCTGCCTCAAGCGATTCGTCGCCCGCGAGACATCCGATGCGGAAGATCTGTCAAGCGGCCTCGGCGAGTTGAGTGTCTGAGGTGGCGGGGAAGGCGACTGATTCGCTCTAGCAGACGCGGTGGATCAGGCAGTGGTGGAGGCAGCCGAGCATGCGGTTGAAGAGGTTGGAGCGCGGCTTGGAGGCGGTCGGCCTCGGCATCGAGGGTGGTTTTGCGGCCGGCCTTCTTAAGCAGGGCCCGCAGCTGGGGGCGGGTGAGCCGTGCGGCCTGGTCGGGGGTGGGGGCGGCGGCCAGCAGGGCCCGGGCGATGGGGTGGCACACGCCTTCGCGGCGGATGCCGACGGCGGCGAGGAAACCGGGGAAGTACGCGTGCAGGTGTGCGGTGAGCTTGTTGGCGGCCTGGGTGCGGTCCCACACCGCGTCCTGCTGGGCGCGGGCGAGGACCGCGACGGCCTGGGCGAGCTCGGAGTCGGCCGGCAGCGTGCGGTGGGCGGCGGCGTCCGTGCGCAGGATGTTCGCCAGCACCATGGCGTCGAGGTGGTCGGACTTCTTGCGGGAGAGCGCGTGGCGGTCGCGGTAGCGGGCGGCGGCCATGGGGTTGATCGCGTAGACGGGGCGGCCGGTCGCGCGCAGGCAGGCGACCAGCAGGCCGCGGGAGGTCTCGATGGCCACCGGGATCGGGGACTCGGCGGTGTCGCCGTGCTCGGCCAGGAGCTTCAGCAACTCGGCGAGCCCCTCAGCGGAGTCGTCGATCCGTGTCTTGGCCCGTAACGATCCGGCGTCGTCGACTATGACGGCGTCGTGGTGGTCGCTGGCCCAGTCGATGCCGCAGAACAGATTCACGGCAGAGCACATCCTCTCGGTCGAGTCGCGTATCGTGGCCGGTCGCAGCCGTGCGGGGCACGCGTCGCCCTAATGGCAGGGCTCGATGGCCCGTCATCCGATTAGCCGTTCGTGACCCCAGCGACCCGCACGGTCCTCGGTCTTGGCAAGAGCTCGGCAGCTCCCGAACACGGAAGAGGTGCTCCCTGCGGGCGGCTCGGACCACAAACGTCAACGGTCCGATCATGTGATCGGTCACGGTGCCGAGCGGGTGCGCCGGCACCCGCCGGTCTTCTTTGAGGGCTTGCGCCCGGGTGCCCGGAAGTCGTCGCGCCGGCGTCCGGCACCGTGGCCGGGAGGGCGGGAGCAGACGACGATACGGAGGACCGGATCTCATCTCAGGGGTCCAGCCCCGGGTCTACGGTGCGGTTCCTCCAGTACCGTCCTCTGCTGTCCCAACCTCGAAGCGCGACTCGCTCTGCAGCCCAGGTCCCGCGGGCCGGTTGCGGGGAGCGGGTCTCGCTTCATTGCCCATTAGGTCTACGGCGGCAACCCGAAACTGCGGACAGCTCTGGAGGAACGCGGCATCGGTTATGTCCTCGCCGTGGCCTGCTCGGCCGAAATGACCACCGGTGCGGGCACGTTCCGCGCCGACGCCCTGGCCCAGAAGGTGCCGAAGCGGGCCTGGCAGCAGCTCTCGGCCGGACGCGGCGCAAAGGGGCACCGCTTCTACGACTGGGCCGTCGTCGACCTGGCCGAGCCGGCCCCGGGCCGCCGCCAGCTCCTGATCCGACGCAACCGCACCACCGGCGAACTCGCCTACTACCGCTGCCATTCCCATCGAACCCACGCCCCTGGCCACCCTGGTCCGCGTCGCCGGTTCTCGGTGGCGGGTGGAAGAGACCTTCCAGGCCGAGAAGGGGCTGGCTGGACTCGACGAGCACCAGGTCCGCCGCTACTGCCCCTGGACCCGCTGGGTCACCCTCGCGATGCTCGCCCACGCCTTCCTCGCGGTCTTCCGCGCATACGAACACGCCCAAAACCCCGCCCCGGACGGGCTCATCCCGCTGTCCTGCAACGAGATCCAGCGCCTCTTCATCACGGTCGCCGTCCAACCCCTCCACGACATGGCCCACCGGCTCGGCTGGTCCGACTGGCGCCGCCGCCATCAGCAGCGATCACGCGCCAGTCATTACCGACGACAAGCCGCAACTCGGACATGAAGATCACGACGTTGAGGCGGCCACATTGCCGACCTGGCCCCGCAGGATGCGTTCGAACCAGTCCGCAGTCAGTTCCGCGCATCGACCAGGTGAACCGGCCACGTGGAGCGTCCCCGCCACAGACCCCTGGAGGGGAATGTACATCTGGTCGTGGAGTTCGGTGCCGAGCACGCCCTGCCCGTCGAAGAACGCACCGAAGACGTGGGAAATGACATTGGTTCCAGGCATCACTGCATAGAGCAGGGCCAGCAGATGCGCGAATCCGGTCTCCTCGGGGCGCAGGATGAGGGTGTCGTCGGGGTCGCACGGCCAGGTGACGGCCCGCTGGCGTAGTACGGACACGAACCTGCGCCATGCGCCATCCAGCGTCTCGAATGCGTCCTCGTCGGCTTCGCCGACTGAGAACCAGGGCACGTACACACGGCGGTCCATGGCCTGCACCGTAGCTGACAGGTGACGGATCAAGGCGACGCTACCCAGGCCACGATGGAGATCACGATCTACAGCTGGAGTATTAGCCAAACCGGCGTTTCCAGAGACGATTACTTCGCCAACATCCGCTCCCGAGCACAACCACGGACCTAAGCGACAGGGAAAGCGCGTCGCCCCTACCGACCCGAAATTCGCCGCGCGCGTTCTCCGTTCGCGAACTGTGTCGTCCGTCTCTGGACTCTTCCACAGATCCGTCTGGTGTTCCGTACTCCCCGGAGAATAGCCGCACTTGCCCAATGAGCCGATAGCAACTATCGCCAACGCCGAACCGCATCACGAGAAGGAGGCCGCAGCGTACCCTGCAGATCCTCGCCATCATGTCGTCTCACCTCACAACCAAGCGCCTCTCCTGACCAACTCCTGGTATTCAACCAGTGACCTCGCCGCTTGCTTGAGAGTGGACGCCTCAACCCTGCGCCGCTGGCGCACCGCTCAGCCTCCTCAGGGGCCGCCTTTCGTCGCAATCTCGGAACGCGTCGTCATGTACAGCGCCCTCGACGTCGAGGAATGGCTGCGCCGCCAACGTACCGTCCCGGCCAAGGGGCCCAATGGCCGATAAGACCAACGTTCCTGTCGGTGTCCGGCTCTCCACCGACATCGAGTACCGTCCTGATCGCCCCACCCGGTATCGGGCACGCGTCCGGTGGACCGATCCAACCAGCAAGCGCCGCCAGTCACTGTCCGAGGGAAAAGACAGCGAAGAAGAAGCCCAGGAATGGCTCCAGGCCATCATCGAGGCCGCACAAGCCGGCCTGACCCCGTCGCTGGCCACCATGAAGCTCGCCGAATACGGCGAAGCGAACATGGACCTCGCCCTGCGCGGCCTGGAGTTGAAAACGCTGGACCCCTACCTGTCGGGGTGGCGGATGCGTGTTGTCCCCGCCCTGAGCCACCTCGCGGTGCGGATGATTACCAATGGCGTCGTCGACCGCACCGTGCAGAACTGGATCGCCGACGAGCACAGCCGCTCGACGGTGAAGAACACCATCGCCGTCCTGGTCCGCGTCATGGAGCAGGCAGTCCGTGACGGCATCATCAAAGTCAACCCCGCCCGGGTGACCGGCTGGCAGAAACTCTACAAGCAGGCCGAGGACGAACTCCTCGACCCACGCGCGCTGGCCCTGCCCGACTGGGAGACCCTCGTCGCACTGGCCGACGCGCTCGTGGCCGCCTCCCACGACCAGTACCGCGGCTGGGGAGACGTGGTCATCTTCGCCGCGCGCACCGCCGCACGAATCGGCGAGGTCTCAGGCTGCCGCGTCGGAGACATCGACACCACCCAGTGGATCTGGACCTTGCGGCGTCAGACCACACCCGCGCCCGGCGGGCTGACCGACAAGGGCACCAAGGGCAAGCGGGCCCGCAAGGTTCCCATCGTCGAGGAGATCCGCCCCCTCATCGCCCAGCGCATCCTGTCCGCCGGCCCCAATCCCGACGCCCGCCTGTTCACCGGCCCGCGCGGCGGACGCATCTCCACCGCCGTCCTGCGCGACGCCACACACTGGGACGACGTGGTCACCAAGCTCGGCTACGAGCACCTGCGCCGCCATGACCTCTGGCACACCGGACTGACCTGGTTCGCCGACGCCGGAGTCCAAGTACACGTCCTACGCAGGATCGCCGGCCACGGGTCAATGACCACCACCCAGCGCTACCTGCACCCGGACGTACACAAAATCACGGCCGCCGGGGCGGCGCTCTCCGCACACTTCAGCGTGCTGCGGGCACCGCGCTCGCTGCCGAGCCCGATCGTCGTGACCCGCTGACCTCGGTCAAGGACGCCGGTCCCCAACTGGTCCCCAAAAATGATCAAGGGCCGGTTCGGATACCTCCGAAACCGGCCCTGACCTGCGACTGTCTCCAGTCGGGACGACAGGATTTGAACCTGCGACCCCTTGACCCCCAGTCAAGTGCGCTACCAAGCTGCGCCACGTCCCGATGCGCCGTTTCCCCGGGTTTCCCCGCCGAGGGCGCAAGAGAACATTACCCCACTCCCCCGGGGCCGCCGAACGTCCGGCCTGCGGTCATGTGCTCATGCCACCGTCGATGACCAGGTCGTGGCGGCGACACAGGACGACTCGGGGAGGCGCTGACCGAGCTGCATCCGGGGATCGGCGCGTACGGCGCGAAGACGAAGCGCGGCGCGCGGCTCTCCCCGCCGCGGACGGTCGCGCTCGCCGACGATCCGGCCGGGCGCCCCGGCCGGTGTCGCTCCATCCGACCGACAATCGAGTAGTCCCGCCCAGCCCGTTCGGGCCGTCCACCGTGCCCGGGGGACAATCGAGGCGTGGACAAAGCATCAGGCAGCAGGGACCGCGACGCCGAAGGGCGCGCACGCAACGCACGCCCTCGTGACGGGCTGGGACGCCCCCTTCCCTACGGAAGTCCGGGAGTGGAGCGGCAGGCCGAGGGGGTGGTGCGCGCGCCGGGTCAGACGCTGGCCGAGGCTCAGCGACTGCTCGACGCGGGCATGCCCTTCCACGCCCACGAGGTCTTCGAGGACGCGTGGAAGTCCGGGCCCGCGGCGGAGCGTGAGCTGTGGCGCGGGCTCGCGCAGCTGGCGGTGGGGCTCACGCACGCCGCCCGCGGCAACAGGGCGGGCGGCGCGCGGCTGCTGCTCCGTGGCGCGGAGCGGATCTCCGGGTACCGGGATCCGCACGCCATCGATGTGGCCGGTCTGACGGCCTGGGCACGGGATCTCGCGGCCCGGCTCGAAGGCCCGGTGGAAACGGCGGTGGACGCGGGCGCCGAGGCTCCCCGGCTGACCTCAGCCCCGTAGCAGCACGACCTCGAGGGTGCGGGGGCCGTGCACGCCCTCGACCCGGTCGAGCTCGATGTCGCTGGTGGCGGAAGGGCCGGAGATCCAGGTCAGCGGGCGGGTCGGGTCGAGTCGGGGCATCGCCTGCGGTACGGACGCGACAACCTGGTCCGGGGCCCGTACGACGCAGATGTGCAGATCCGGGACGAGGGTGAGCGCCCGGCGCCCCTGTCCCGGGCCCCCGTCGAGGACGATCGTGCCCGTCTCGGCGATCGCGAGGGCGCAGCCGGTCACCACGGCGTCGACACCGTCGAGTTCGTACGGAGTGAGGGGGCCGTCGTCGGTGCGCTGACCGGCGTCGCAGGCGGCGAGCCAGGCGGCGGGCAGCCCGTCCGGCACGGCGACCGACCGCGTGCCGTGCTCAGCGAGCAACCGTGCGACCAGAGCGGGCAGTTCGGCCTCGCTCGCGCGGTGCACGATCGCCCGGTAGTCGGCGAGGTTCTCGTGCAGCAGGTCGAGAATCGCGGCGGAGTCGTCGAGGGTGTGGCTGTCCAGGTAGTCGCGGGCGACCTCGGGGGCGTCGGGCGCGTCGGCGACGGCGGCGCGGATCCGGGCGAGGATGCGGTCGCGGGAGCCGGTTTCGGTGCTCATGTGCGGTTCTTCTTCCACCAGTCACGGAAGGATTGGGCGGGCAGTTCGGGCAGTTCACGGTCGGCGGTCCAGGCCCCGGCGCCCGGCGGCTTCCTCGGATGCAGCCTGCGGGTCTTGGATGCTGTCTTCTCTCCGACGGCCAGCGCGGCCGGATGGTTGAGGATCCAGCCCGCCGCTTTGATCGCGGCCTTCTCAAGACGGTGGCCCTTACCGCCCTGGTCAGCGACCTTCTCGCGGAGGTGGACGAGGACTTCGGGGATGTCGATGGCGACCGGGCACGCCTCGTAACAGGCTCCGCACAGGGAGGAGGCGTACGGCAGGGAGGCGTCGATCTCGCTCTGGATGCCGCGCAGTTGGGGGCTGAGGATGGCGCCGATCGGACCGGGGTAGACGGAGCCGTACGCATGCCCGCCGGCCCGTTCGTACACCGGGCAGACATTGAGGCAGGCGGAGCAGCGGATGCAGCGCAGCGCCTGGCGCCCGACCTCGTCGGCCAGCGTGTCGGTCCTGCCGTTGTCGAGCAGGACGAGGTGGAAGGTCCGCGGTCCGTCGGCGTCGGCGGTGCCGGTCCACATCGAGGTGTACGGGTTCATGCGCTCGGCGGTCGAGGAGCGCGGCAGCGTCTGCAGGAAGACCTCCAGATCGCGCCAGGTGGGGATCGTTTTCTCGATACCGACGACGGAGATCAGGGTCTCGGGGAGGGTCAGGCACATCCGGCCGTTGCCCTCGGACTCGAAGACAGCGAGGGTGCCGGTCTCGGCGACCATGAAGTTGGCGCCGGAGATACCGACCTTGGCCCGCAGGAACTTCTCGCGGAGGTGGAGGCGGGCCGCCTCGGCGAGTTCGGCAGGGGTGTCGGAGAGCCCGTCGGGTGCGGGCCGTCCCCAACTCTCCATCTTCTGCTCGAAGATGTCGCGGATCTCGCCGCGGTTGCGGTGGATGGCGGGGACCAGGATGTGGCTCGGCCGGTCATCCCCCAATTGCACGATCAGTTCGGCGAGATCGGTTTCGTACGCCGAGATGCCCTCGGCCTCCAGGGCTTCGTTGAGGCCGATCTCCTGGGTGGCCATCGACTTGACCTTGACGACCTCGCTCTCGCCGGTCGCCTTCACCAGATCGGTGACGATCCGATTGGCCTCCTCGGCGTCTGCCGCCCAGTGGACGGTGCCGCCTGCCGCCGTGACCGCCGACTCCAGCTGCTCGAGATAGCGGTCGAGATGGCGGAGCGTATGGTCCTTGATCTGCTTTCCGGCCTCGCGCAGCAGCGCCCAGTCGTCGAGTTCCGCGACGGCCTTGGCACGCTTGTCACGGATGGTGTGGGTGGCGTGCCGCAGATTGGCGCGCAGCGTGACATTGTGCACGGCGTCCTTGGCGGCCTTCGGGAAGGACGGCATGCCGAGATACGTACCGCTCACAGCAGGGGCTCCTCTTCGGTGCTCGCGAGGATGTCGGCGATGTGCAGGGCGCGCTGCGGGGCGTCCTGGCGGCGCAGGATGCCGCCGATGTGCATCAGGCAGGAGTTGTCGGCGCCGCACAGCACATCGGCTCCGGTGGAGACGGCGTTGCGGACCTTGTCCTGGCCCATGGCGACGGAGACGTCGGAGTTCTTGACGGCAAAGGTGCCGCCGAAGCCGCAGCATTCGTCGGCTCCGGGCAGTTCGCGCAGCTCCAGCCCCTTCACCGCCTCCAGGAGCCTGCGCGGCCGCTCGCCCAGCCCCAGCATGCGCAGGCCGTGGCAGGAGGGGTGGTAGGTGACGGTGTGCGGGAAGTACGCGCCGACGTCGGTGACGCCCAGGACGTCGACAAGGAACTCGGTGAGTTCGTACGTACGGGCCGGGAGCGCGGTCTCCCCGAACTTCGGGTAGTGCTCGCGGACCATCGCCGCGCACGATCCGGACGGGGTCACGACGTACTCGTACCCCTCGAAGGCCCGCGCCGTGCGGCGGACCAGGGGCTCGGTCTCACGCCGGTAGCCGGTGTTGAACTGCGGCTGTCCGCAACAGGTCTGCGCGGCGGGGAAGTCCACCGCCACCCCGAGCCGCTCGAGGAGTTTCACGGTGGCAATGCCCGTGGCCGGATACACCGCGTCGTTGACGCAGGTGACGAAGAGTGCGACACGCATGGTCGGAGGATATGCCGCAAACGGCGGCCCCGGTAGGTCCCGCGATCATCCGGATGGGGCAGACTCGTCAGCGTGAGAAGGATCTATGTGATCGGCATCGGGGCGGGCGACCCCGACCAGCTGACCCTGCAGGCGGTCAAGGCGCTGAACAAGGCGGATGTGTTCTTCATCCTCGACAAGGGCGAGGAGAAGTCGGATCTGACGCAGCTTCGCCGGGACATTCTCGACGCACATGTAGCGGACCCTTCGTACCGTCTGGTCGTGGCGAGTGATCCGGAGCGGGACCGGAAAACATCGGACTACTCCCCGGCGGTCGACGACTGGCGCCGGCGCCGGGCCGACCTTTGCGAGCGGTTCATCGCCGAGGAACTGGGCGATGACGACTGCGGGGCGTTCCTGGTGTGGGGCGATCCGGCGCTCTACGACTCCACCCTCGGCATTCTTCAGGAGATCCTCGAACGGGGCACGGTCGCCTTCAGCCATGAGGTGGTGCCCGGCATCAGCAGCGTCTCAGCGCTGCTGGCCAAGCACCGCACCGGGCTGAACCGGGTGGGCCGTCCGGTCCAGATCACCACAGGCCGGCGGCTCGCCGACGGCTGGCCGGAGGGCGTGGACGACGTGGTCGTGATGCTCGACGCACGGCAGGCGTTCACCCGCCACCTCGACCAGGATCTGTTCATCTACTGGGGTGCGTATGTGGGCACCGAGGACGAGATCCTGGTGTCGGGGCGGCTTTCGGAGGTGTCCGACCACATCGAGGAGCTGCGTGCCCAGGCGCGCGCCCGCAAGGGCTGGATCATGGACACCTATCTGCTGCGGCGGGGCTGAGGCTTCACGGCCTGGAGCTTCACGGCCTGAGGGCTACTACGCCCACAGGTCGCGTACGTGCCCGAGATGGCGGCTCATCTCCTCCCGTACCGCCTGCTCGGCCCTGGCCGACAGCGCGTCCAGCAGTTCGTGGTGTTCCTCGGCGGAGTCCTCCAGCAGGCCCCGTTCGACCAGCGCCGTCAGTCCGCACAGCCGGGAGCGTTTACGCAGGTCGCCGACCACCTCGACCAGATGCCCGTTGTGCGGCCGGCGACGGCGGGCAGCTGCGGGGTCGTGGGGCGGTTCACAGCAGGAACCTTCTGGGGAAGGGGGGGTGGGGTCGAGCAGATACTGCGCGGTGCCGGTGATCCACGCCCATGTGCGACATCCCGTGAGTTCTCCTGAGGCCCGTCGAGTCCCTGCCCCTGTGACCAGGGGGTTCTTCCTTCGATCCGGCGGCCGTCGACCTGGCCCTGGCTCGCCGGGCGACTGGAAGGACTCGCGTCCGGCATCCGAGTGGAGGCCGAGCGCTGGACCCGGGTCCTGCGCGACGGCGGCCCCGCAGGCTGCCCCGGCAGCAAGGCACGGTCTGGCTCTACCTCAACCGGGTCCGACCGGCCATGCTGGAGTGGTCCAACCGCTATGACCACCTGCGGGAAGTGACCCGCGACGATGTGCTCGCCTATATCAAGATGCTGCACGGCCACCAGCGTCATGACCAACTCGTCGCCCTGCGCTCGCTGTTCACCTGGGCCAAGCGGTCTGGTCTGATCTTCCGCAACCCCACCAGCCGGATCAAGGTCGGTCAGTACCAGTACGGCGTGCTGCAACCGCTCGTCCCCGACCAAGTCGACCGGTCCGTCGCGGCGTGCCACCACCCCAGCAGCACGACTCATCGTCGCCCTCGCCGCGGTGCACGCCGCCAGAGTCACCCAGATCGGCACCCTCACGCTCGACGACCTCGACCTCGGCAACCGACGGCTGACCATCGCCGGACGAGTCCGCCCGCTCGACGACCTCACCCTGAAACTGCTACTGGACTGGCTGGAGCACCGGCGAAACCGGCGGCCGAACACCGCGAACCTCCACCATGGCCGTCCACCCCTCCCTGGCCACGGCGTCGCTGACGCCCGCCGTGCCGCTGTCGGTGAACGAGCGGCTGCGGCTGCGGCTGCACGAGATGCTGGGCCGCTACATCTCCGGCCTGCCCACCCCGGTGGGCGGCGTGGCCGGGGTGCCGTACGGGCCGGTGTGGCCGCTGGACACCCCCGCCCTGGCCCGCTGGCGCAGCCACTCATCGCCGCGCTTGCGGGCCGCCGGTTCAACTACCTGCACGCCCCCGCCCTGAGAAGGCCGCCGACCTGCTGACCAAGGAGCACGAGACCGGATGAACGCCGCCGCAATCCTGCCCAGCCGCAACGAGCCGGCCACCATCGCCGCCGTCACCGCCACCGTCGATGCGGCCTCGGCGACCCGGGCGCCTTGGGCCCGTCGATCCGTACGGAGGCTACGGGCCCGCCCCCCACCGGCCACGGCGGAGGCCGTCGCGCTCATCTCCGAGCTGTACGCGGAGAGGTGGGCCGCTCCGAAGAACGGCGGCGCAGCCCGATCGCGGTGACGGCCGTGGCGGCCCGTCAGGTGCGGCTCGGTGCCGGCTCCGGCTCGGATAGATGTGCTGCCGCGCGGCGGGGGAGCAGCAGCGGGGTCGCCAGCAGGAGCACGCCGGCAAGGCCGATGGCCGTACGCGGGCCGAGCAGGCTGCCCAGCACGCCCCAGACGGCCGTCAGGAGTGCGGTCGAGGCCTTGGTCGTCACCGCCCAGGCGGTCAGCGTGCGGGTGACCCGGTCGGTCGCGGTGCGCTGGAGGCGGTAGGTGGTGTAGACGGGGTTGAAGACCCCGCAGCTGAAGATGAGCCCGAGCTCGACGCCCATCACCAGGAGCAGTCCGCCGGTCCCCGGGCCCAGGAAGGCCAGGCCGATGGGCCAGATCGCGCGCAGCGTCCCGGCCACGACCAGGACCTGGTGCTGCCCGAACCGGGTGACGAGCGGTCGGGCCAGCAGCGAACCGAGCAGCCCGCCGATCGAGGGCGCGGCGAAGGCGAGGCCGTACTGCCATGGTGCGAACCCGAGTTGGCCGAGCATCAGGACGGCCAGCAGCGGCGAGGCGGCCATCACCAGGCCGTTGAACAAGGCGGTGTTGAAGAACAGCGGACGCAACGTCGCGTCGGCGAGAATGTACCGCCAGCCGTCGAGCAGGTCCCCGGCCCGCATGCGCGCGGCCTCCCGGCGCTCGGGCCGCGGCTCGTGCCCGCCCGTCGCGCGGACGCCCAGGGCCGAGAGCAGGTAGCTGACCGCGTCGGCGACCACCGTTGCCACCGGGCCGAGGAGCCCGATCGCGGCGCCGCCCAGCGGCGGTCCGATGATCGTGGTCGTCCAGGCCGTGGACTCGAACCGGGCGTTGGCGACGAGCAGGTCCTCGGCGGGCAGCAGCGTCTTCAGGTACGCGCCGGAGGCGGCGCGGAAGGTGATGTCGGCCGCCGCGACGACGATCGAGACCAGCAGGAGCTGAAGGAAGGTGAGCGCACCGAGCGCGAACGCGGCGGGGATCGTCAGCAGCGCCGCGAACCGCACCAGGTCCATCGTGATCAGCACCGGCCGCTTGCGGCGGAACTCCACCCACGGGCCGAGCGGCACCGCGACGGCCGCGCCCACCGCGGCCCCCACGGAGTAGAGCGCGGCGACCTCGGCCGGTCCGGCGTGCAGCACCTGGATGGCGATCAGCGGGAACGCGCCGAAGGCGAGCCACGTGCCGAGCGCGCTGGTTCCGTACGCGCCCCAGAGCCACCCGAACCGCCGCCCCAGCCGGTGTCCCAGCCGGTGCCCGCTCCTCATGCCCGACGCCCCCTCGCCACTCACCCGCACAACCGATCCGCGATCGGAAACATCAAAGCGAGCACCACACCCGGGGATCAAACAACCGCAGGACCGCCTGGCCACAACCAACGGTTGTGCCCATAGGGTGTCGACATGGACCTCGACACCGTCCGGACCTTCGTCGCCGCCGCCGACGCGGGGCAGTTCCAGGAGGCCGCCGCCGAGCTGGCGGTCACCCAGCAGGCCGTCTCTAAGCGCATCGCCGCGCTGGAGCGCAACCTCGGCGTGCGGCTGTTCACCCGCACCGCGCGCGGCGCCGAGCTCACCATCGACGGGCAGGCGTTCCTGCCCCACGCGCGCGAGCTGCTGCGCATCGCCGAGCGTGCGGTCGCGTCCGTGCGCACCGGCCGTCGTCCGCTGCGCGTCGACGTGATCGCCTCGCGCGTCGCGCCGTCGGGCCTGATGCGCGGCTTCCACCGCGCGCACCCCGAGATCGAGCTCGACGTGGTGATGCTGTTCGACATCGAGAAAGCCGTCGCCGCCATTCGGTCCGGTGCGATCGACGCGTCCTTCCGCGCCGTCGCCGTGCCCGGCCGGCCCCTTCCCGAGGACATCGAGTCCGTCCGGGTGCTCGACGAACCGCTCCAGCTCCTCACCGGACCCGCCCACGCGCTGGCGGGCGCCCGGTCGGTGACCGTCGCTCAGCTCGCCGGGCACCGGATCTGGATGCCCGGCATCGTCCCCGGTACCGAGTGGGCCGCCTACTACGACGACCTCGTCGCCGAGTTCGGCCTCACCATCGAGGCGACCGGCCCCAACTTCGGCTCCGACGCGCTCCTCGACACCATCGCCGACACCCCGGCCCTGGCCACCTTCATGGGCGGGCAGACCCGCCTCGTCTGGCCCGCCGGCCACGGCCTGCGCCGCATCCCGGTGACCGACCCGACGCCCGTCTACCCGCACTCGCTCCTCTGGCACCGCGACAACCCCCACCCAGCGCTGGCCACCCTCCGCGCCCACCTCGCCGCCACACCGGCCGGCCACGATGCCGCCGGGACCTGGGCGCCGGGCTGGGTGATTCCGCGCTGAAGCCGCCGCGTCTTCGATCATCGTGGTCGGATCGACGGACGGTGACCCGGGGGCAGACGTGGCCATCGGCACACTCCGGCTCTCCCCCTCCATGTGCCTCATATGCCTTGACGGTGATCAAGGCTGTGAACTGCCGATTCAGCTCAGGAACCCCAGATAACTGACGCCTGGTCTGCTTGTCGGTGGAGTGCCGCAGATGCAGATGGTCCGTCATGTATTGACCCCTCTCAGCTCGTCCGGCTGGGCGCCCGGTCGCGGCCATAAGGGGGCTAAGAACTCCTAACAGAATGCTGCAACTCACCTTGGAATGTTGGTGTCTGATGGGTTGTTAGCCTGCACATGAGAAGGGGTGAACAGCCGCCGTGGA